>JALZLY010000157.1 GCA_030858465.1 Deinococcota bacterium | reverse complement strand
AACCAGTGCTCGAGCCAGACGTCGGCCTTCTCCGCCTCCGGGACGGCCTCGGCGAGCGGCTCCACGGCCCGCAAAAAGACGAGGTTGAGGGCGCTGTAGAAGACGGCCTGGGGCAGCGTGACCGCCTCTTCGGCCGCACCCCCTTGCAGGCTCCGGCGAAGCTTGATCATGGTCTCCACAAGCTCGCCCAGCTCGCTCGCCAGCTCGCCTGAGCGCGCCGGGGCGTCGAGGTCCACGCCGCCCGTGCGGCCGACCTGCTCGAGGAGCACGCGCAGTTGGGGCTCGAGCGTGCCCTCGTCCACGGCTTCCGCGCCGGTCTCCTCGTCAAAGGCCGCCTTGAGCCGCCGGTAGCGCTCGCCGCTCACCACCTCGCGGAAGGCCTGAACCAGCGGCTCTACCGCGAGCGCCCGCTTCTCCCTGTCGACGCTTGCCACGCCGCGGCCGCCCAGGCGCACCATGAGCCGGCCGTAGTCTTCGCCCTCCACCTCGCGGAAGTCCATGAAGACGGCGTACTTGAAGGCGCCGAGCTCGAGGTAGAGCCCGTCGCGCCTGAGGCCGCCCGCGCTGCGCAGATACTCGAGGCCGCCGATGCCGTCGCGGCAAATGACGAAGCGCTCATCGCCGCCCAAGGCCAGGCCCTCGGCCAGGCTGCGCCGCTCGAGCGCCTTGCCCTCAGCGGACTTGACGGCGAAGGCGCTAGACTCCTTGATCCAGCCCTTGGCCTCGGCGAACTTGTTGTTGAAGACCACCAGGGCGCGCTCGCCCCCCGCGCGGTTACTGTAGGCGAAGACGTCTTCGACGACGTAGCCGCCTTCCGCATGGAAGTCGTAGAGCAGAAAGTTGTCCACCTCGGCGAAGAGGTAGCGCTTGTGCAGCAGGGGAAAGATCTCGCGCTCGTGGCGCTTCACGAGCTGCTGGTCGGGCGTCTCCTGCCACTTGGCGCGGCGGTACTCCATGCCGTACTTTTCATGCAGCCCCTCTAGCTGGCCGTGGCCGAACATGGGCAGGCCGGGCAAGGTAGACATCACCGTGCAGACGCCGAAGTACTTGTCATCCTTGCCGAACTGCGCTACCGCCGTCTCCTCGTCGGGGTTGTTCATGAAGTTGACATAGCGCTTCAATATCTCGGGGTCGAACTCGAGGGTGTTCTTGATGAGCTGGCGGTACTTGTCGCTCTCCTCCTTCTTGAGCATGTGCATAAAGGCGCTGTTGTAGACCCGGTGCATGCCCAGCGTCCGCACGAAGTAGCCCTCCATCATCCAGAAGGCCTCGGCCAAGAGGAGGGTGTCGGGCACCTCCTGGGCCACCCGGTCGACCACCTCGCGCCAGAACTCGGCGGGCATGAGCTTGTCGAACTCGGCCTTGGTGAGGCCGTGCTCGGCGCGCGAGGCGATGTCGCCGCCGGTGCCGGGGTGCGGGTACCAGAGGCGCTGGATGTGCTCTTTGGCGAGGGTCATGGCGGCGTCGAAGCGGATCACCGAGAACTTGCGGGCTACGAAGAGGATGGTCTGGATGACCGCCTCGCGCACCTCGGCCTTCAAATAATCGAGCTGGGCGGTGTCGTTCCAGGCCATCGAGGTGCCGTCGTTGCCGTGGTAGATGTAGAGGCTGTCGCCGCTATGGCGGTCCAAGCGCCTAAAGACCACAGCCGCGTCGCTGTGGTCGTAGTAGTGGTCCTCAAGGAAGATGCCCACGCGCTCGTCTTGCGAGAGGTCGGGGCCGTTAAAGGTATAAGAAGGAAAGGGCGGCTGATCGACCGAGACGAACCAGTCGGGGTGCTCGATCACCCAGCGCCCGTCGACGCCGACGTGGTTGGGCACCATGTCGCTGGCCAGGCGGACGCCGCGCTGCCAGGCGCGGCTCTTCAGGTTCTCGAAGGCCTCATCGCCGCCCAGGTCGTGGGCTATCACGTAGTCGTACAAGGAGTAGGCCGAGGCCACCGCGTCGGGGTTGCCCATGAGCTGCTTGATCACCTTCGAGGCGTGGCTCCGCTCCCAGAGGCCGATCAGCCACAGGCCGGTGAAGCCCTGGGCGGCCAGGCGGTCGAGCTCCTCGTCGGGCACCTGGTCGAGCCGGTGGATGTCGCGGCCGTAGCGCTCGGAGAGCTGGCCCAGCCAGACATACGTGCTCTTGGCCATCAGCACCAGGCGCGGCATCCACGACAGGTCGGCGCTGAAGCGCTCGTACTCGGGCTCCTTTAGGGAGGCCGGGTCGAGGACCCCCGCGCCGTAAGCCTCGCTCACGCTGCCGGCCGCGAAACCGCCCGGCCCCGCCATGCGCCGGCCCGCCAGGGCCTCCTGGTCGAGGACGGGGCTGGGGCCGGGGCCGAAAAAGCTCTGCTTGGCCTCCTCCTTGAGAAAGTCGAGACCGCGCAAGAGGCGGCTGAGGAGCGCTTCGCCGCC
>JALZLY010000156.1 GCA_030858465.1 Deinococcota bacterium | reverse complement strand
GGCCCCAAAGGCCGCGCCGATCTGGAGCTGCGCGGTGTCGGCGGTCTCATGGCGAGCATGCGCGGGCCGGACGCGCACGTCCGGCAAGGGCTCGCTGTGCCCCCGCCAGGAGCCAAAGGCGGCCTCGACCTCTCCCTGCAACGCTTCCCAGTCGGCGCCGCCCGCCACGCTCAGGATTGCCCCCTCGGGGCCGACGCGGCGGGCGAAGTCCTCCTTCAGCGACGCTTCGCTGAGCGCCGCCAGCCCCTCCTCGCTGCCGTAGGGGCTGCGGCCGTGGCCCGAGGCGAAGTATTCCTCGCCGAGCATGAGGAACATACGCTGCGCCGGGTTGTCGCCCAAAGACGCCAGCTCCTCGCGGGCGACGCCCCTGGCCGACTCGAACTCTTGGGTGGTGAGCTGAGGCTCGCGGACCATCAGGGCGAAGAGCGCCAGGGCCTCGGGCAGGGCGTCGGCTAAGAGCGAGCCGCCCCAGGCGCTGTACTCGCTACCGGCACTGCCGCCGCGGCGCAGGCCCAGGGCGTCGAGCGCGTCGGAAAAGCTTCTCGAGTCCAGCTCACCCGCGCCGCGCTGCATCCACTCGTGGAGCACCGTCGCCGAGCCCTCCCGGCCCGCCGGGTCGGTCACCGAGCCGAACGGCAGCAGCAGTTCGAAGCTAACAGAAGAGAGCCAGGGCATCTCTTCGAAGACCAGGCTGAGGCCGTTCTCGAGCCTGGTCCTGAAGATGCGCTGGCCTTGGGAATCTTGAGAGTCTGCCATGAGGAGAGTATAGCCCCTGCGGGGCGAGGACTGGGTTCTGGGGGTCGGGGGTCGGGGGTCAGGGTTCTGTCTTTTCCCCAGCCCCTAGCCTCCAGCCCCTAGCCCCCAGCCCGTGGCCGCACGCTCACGTCGGTCATCGCCGCCGAACGCGGCATGAGCAGCGCGTGAAGCACCACGCCGGCCACGTCCTCGGGCTGGATAAAGCGCGCCGCGTGGTAGGGCGCCCCCTCCTGGCGCCTCACCTCCTCCTGCATCGGGCTGGCGGTGCGGCCGGGATAGACCGAGACGACCCGGACGCCCTCGTCCGCGACCTCCTCGCGCAGGCTGTCGGCGAGCGCCTTGAGGGCGTGCTTGGTGGCGGCGTACTGGCTCCAGTGGGCGCGGGCGCTGAGGCCCGCGCCCGAATTGATGAAGACGAGCTCTCCGCGCCGCGTGATCAAGCCCGGCAGGAGCGCCTGGCTGAGGGCGTAGGGCGCGCGCAGGTTGACCCGGTACTGCCGGTCGAGGTCGGCCAGGCTGGCCTCCATGACGCTGCCGAGGATCACCGTTCCGGCGCTGTGGATGAGGATGTCCGGCCCTTCGTCCTCCACCTGCCCCTTGAACGCCCCCAGCGCCGCGTCGTCGGTCAGGTCGAAGGCGTAGACCCGGCCCTCCCCACCGGCCTCATCGGCCACCTCCCGCAGCCGCGCCTCGTCGCGGCCCAGGAGGGCGAGCCGCGCCCCGCGTCCGGCCAAGGCCAGCGCCACCGCCCGGCCGATGCCGCTGCTGGCGCCGGTAACGACGGCGAGCTTGTCTCGTAGAGTAATTTCAGAAGTCATGGCTCGAGTCTAAAGGTCAGGAGTCGGAAGATAGAAGCCAGGAGCCAGAATACAGGAGCCAGGAGAAAATCCTATTCTGCCTTCTGGTCAAGACAAGCCTTCCAGCAAGCGCCGCGTGCTCTCCTCGAGGTTACCGCTGCCCGCCAGGGAGCTGCCGACGAGGACCGCGTCGGCCAGGCCGTCGAGCGCCTTCAGCTCGGCGGCCTGAGTGTAACCCGACTCGGCGACGAGGAGGCCGGAAAAGCCCTCCTCGCGGGCGCGGCGCATGAGCCGGGGGGCGTTGTGAAGGTCGATCGCCAGGCTCCGTAAGTCGCGGTTGTTGACGCCGATGAGGTCCGCGCCCGCCTGCAGCGCCAGCTCCAGCTCCGCCTCGTCGTGGACCTCGACGAGGGCGTCCAGGCCGCTAGCGCGGGCGAGCTCCAGATAAGCCCCGGTGCGCGCGCCCAAGACCGCGACGATGAAGAGGAGCGCACCAGCCCCGGCTCGAGCCGCTTCGAAAAGCTGCGCGGGGTGGACGGTGAAGTCCTTGCGCAAGATGGGCAGGGACACGGCTGCCGCCACCTGCGTGAGGTGCGAGAGGTCGCCGCCGAAGCGGCGCGGCTCGGTGAGCACGCTGAGCG
>JALZLY010000155.1 GCA_030858465.1 Deinococcota bacterium | reverse complement strand
CCCTGATAGCCCTCTAAAGGTGTCATGCTCGACCACTCGAGTTGCCGAAGTCTAGCGCGCCCCCTCCACGAAGACCGCCGTGGTGCGTGCGGGCACGGTGAAGGCGCCCGTGTCCGCGTCGAAGCTCGAGCCCTGCACCACCGCGTCGCTCGAGGCTGCCAGCACGGGGTGAAGGCTGAGCTCGAGGCCCCGAACCGCTTCGGCTTCAAAGGTGACCTCTTCGCCGGTGGCGTTAAAGATCACCACGATCAGGTCATGCTCTGGGTCCAGGTCTTCACCCTCCTTGTCCGACAGGCTCATGACGATGAGGCCGGGGGTCTGCTCGGGGCCGGTGTTATGGAACTCGAGCCGCGCCATCACCTCTTCGGCGCTCCTCAGGCGAAAGAGCGGCGAGGAATAGCGGACCCGGAGCATCTCCTGGAAGTGCTCGGCTGCACGCAAGATGTGCACAGGCTCAGGCACGAGGTTTTCGTCGGCGAGATAAGGGCGCAGGTAGGGGAAGTCGGCCTCGGCGACGTTGGGCGGCAGGCCCACGCCGAAGTTGTTCGTCTCGAGGCTGAAGTCGAGCCGGTTGAACCAGTCGCCCGAGTTGTACGAGTCGCGCTCTAAAGACTTCGAACGCAACATGTCCTGGCCGGCATGGAAAAAGGGCACGCCCTGACCGAGCATGACCATGCTGGCGCCCAGGTTTTGCATCCTCACCCGCTCGTCCACCGTCCTCTCGACGGGCGCTTTCATGACGATTTGGTCGAAGAGGGTCTGGTTGTCGTGCTTCTCGACGTAGTTGATGGCCTCTTGGGGGCTTTCGGTGTAGCCGGCGGGCGCGCCGTTGTAGTCGATATCAAAGCCCGTCACCGTCTCGCCCGAGCGGTCGGTGAAGCTATAGTCGCGCAGGTTGCCGGTGAGCCCGACGCGGATGAGGTCGGCGTAGTGTAAGAGCCGCGTCGCCGCCTCCCCGGGCCCGAGCGGGTTGTCGTTCATGGGGTTGTCGGGGTTGGGGTCGTAGGAGAGGCCGCTGATAAAGCCCTGGTTTCTGATGATGTCCCCCGGCGCGTCAAAGGGCCCGCCGCCGCGGATGGCGTCGCGCATCCGGTCGTTAAAAGTGCCGATGCCCAAGCCGCCGACGTTCAGTTGCGTGGCGTTGACGCCGCGGGCGTTGTCGGCCACCTCGCCAAAGTTCCAGCCCTCGCCGTAGAGGTAAATCCTGGCGCCGTCCACGCCGTCCTCCTCGAGGGTCAAGGCGTCTAGAGCCTCGCGGACGCGGACCATGTTGTCACGCATGTGGTGGCCCATGAGGTCAAAGCGGAAGGCGTCTATCTTGTAGGCTGTGGCCCAAAAGACGACCGAGTCCACCATGAACTTTTCCATCATGGCGTGTTCCGTGGCGGTGTTGGGGCAGCAGGTGCTGGTGGTGACGGCGCCGTTTTCGTCGAGGCGGTGGTAGTAGCCGGGAACGATGCGGTCAAAGACCGACCGCTCGCTCTGGCCGGCGGCGTTGGTGTGGTTATAGACGACGTCTTTTACCACGCGCAGGCCGGCGCCGTTGATGGCCTGGACCATCTCGCGGTACTCGAGGATGCGGCGGGGTCCGTTCGCGTCAGTTGCGTAGGAGCCCTCGGGCACGTTGAAGTGGAAGGGGTCGTAGCCCCAGTTAAAGCCGTCTTGGTCGCGGACCGGGTTGAGGAGGTCGCGCTGTCCGGTCGAATCGGGCGGGAACTCGGCGAGTTCTTCAAAGCTCGGGTTCACCTGCCGGTTCTCGTCCTCGTCGATGGTGGCGATGTCAAAGGTGGGCAGGAGGTGGAGGTGGCTGAGACCGGCTTCGGCCAAGCTGCGCAAGTGGCGCACGCCGTTTGTGTCCGCCTCGGTAAAGGCGGTGTACTTGCCGCGGTTTTCCGGGTTCACCGTCTCGTCGCTAATGCTGAAGTCGCGCAGGTGGATTTCGTAGATGCTGACGTCGTTAAAGGCCTCGAGCGCGGGTTTCTCGAGGACGTCCCAGCTCTCGGGCTTGTGCTCTGCGTCGCCCAAGTCTACAAGCTGGCTGCGCGCGGAGTTCATCGCCAGGCTGAGCGAATAGGGGTCGGTGACGAGATTGCGTTCGACCTGCCCGGTGACGGGCGTGTAGACCTCGACCTCGTAGAGGTAGTAACGTCCCTTCCAGTCCGGCTCGCCGGCAATGCTCCACACCCCTTCGTCGCGCTCCAAATCCAAAACCTCGAGCGCGGTCCCGGCGTCGGGGCCGTCAAAGAGGTGCAGACTGACGGACTTCGCGGTGGGCGCCCAGAGCTTGAGCGTAGGCGCGTCACCTTCCCAGACGATGCCTAAGTCGCCGTCGTAGGTATAAAGGTCGTCAAGAACGCCGGGAATTTGCAGGCCTGTCGCCTCGACCAAGGCGCCGCCGGCGGTCATCGACACGGCCATGCGCCCCTGCAAGATGTCGGGAATGCGCCTGAGGTCGTTGGCTCCCACCCGCAGGGCGGTGTAGCCCTCTAGGTGGGGAAATTTGGCGAGAACCTCGTCGCTTAAGCCGTCACGGTCAAAAGAGAGAAGCGCCACCTGCCCGCCTCTGACCTCACCGTCCTCGATGGCGAGATCCCCGTCGGGCTCGTAATGTAGCGCGTAAGTCGCGCCCTCGGCAGGTTCAAGCGGCCAGGCGATGGTGCTCTCCGAGACCCAGTGGGCCTTGGCGAGCGCAAGGTCGGGGGCAAGGTCGGGGGCAAGGGCCGGACCAGCGGCAGGAAGATTGTCGGGGTCGGGTTGCTCGCTATAGATGTTGTCACTCCCTGAAACGAGCCAGATTTCGTTGCCGTGCTGCTCGAGGTTGAGAAACATGTCGGGACCGGGGTCCTTGTCGTCGCCGCGGTGGACGATAAAGCCGACGCGGCGCGCGCCGTCCGTAAGGGCTACGTCCCAGTAGACACCGTAATCCGTCTCAGCGGCGATATCCAGGCCGTCCTCCCAGGTTACCGACTCGGTGGTGTCCTCCCAGACGTGCAGCTCCCAGCCCTCGTAGTCGCCGTCGGGGCGGTGGTAGTGGATGCGGGCACTACCCTCCTGCGGTCCTTCCTCTTGCGCCGGAGCGAAGCCTGAAGCGGCTAACATCAAAGCCATCAAGACAAAAAACCATCTAAACCATCGCTTCATACTGTCTTATCCTTTCTTGTACCCTTTCTCCTTTTAGTTTCTCCTACTAACTCTATCTTATCAAGCTCAGGCTTTTGCGGGCGGCTCAACTCGTCGCGCTGGTATAGCGCCTTAAGCCAGCCCGCCACACGGCAAGCACCAGCACAACCCCGCCGAGGCCAGCTGCGAGGCCAGCCCCCGCCAGCCACAGCGGCACCCCCCGCGTCAGCGCCCGTGCGGGCATAATGGTGATAAAAGCGACAGGCAGGAGGTAGGTCAAGAGCGCGCGGATGGCCGGATGGTAGACGTCCAGCGGATAGCGGCCGAACTGCCAGAGGGCCGAGTAGAGCACGTCCAGCTCCGCATGCGGCGCCCAGAAGGCGAGACTTGCCAGCAGCACCCGCGAGGCCCAGGTGAGGATCACGCCCGCGGCGATGAGGAGCAAAAACATGGCGAGCTGCACCGCGCTGGGAACGCCACCCGCACCGGCTACGCCCACTGCCGTCACCATCGCGCCGAGCGCGACCTGGGCGAGCGCCCACGGTTGGCAGGTCCCGAGGCTGGCGAGAAACACGCTCGAGACCGGCTGGAGAAGCAGATCGTCGAGCTCCCCTTGCCGAAGTTTGCCTCCGAACCAGGCGAGGTTCGGGGAGATAAAGGCCTCGAGCACACCGCTCATCAGGTAAAACACGCCGAGCAGCACGAGCGTCTCCTCAAACCGCCAGCCGGCCAGCGTGTCCGTCTGGCTATAAACGATGCCAAGCGTCGCGAGCCCGGCGGCGAACCCGGTCGCGGTGAGGAGCGCCTGGAAGATGAGGTTTGCCCGGTGAGCGAGCTCCCGCTGAACCGAGATGACGATAAGAGCCCAAAAGAGTCTCAGGTAACGCACCGTTCACCCCCCGACCGCCGTGTAGCGGCGCACCCCGCGCTGCCACACCAGCGCGGCAAGAAACACCAAAGCCATCCCCCAGGCGAGCTGCCAGACGTACCCGGCGATGATCTGGCCAGTGCTCAAAACCCCGCTCGCCACTTCCGCCGGGAAGCCGAGCATCGCCCTAAAGGGCAGTGCCTCCGCCCAGGGGCGCAACGCTTCGGGCATGAGCGGGAGCGGTGCCGCCTCGCCGCCCAGGAGGAAGATGAGCACGTCGCCGAAGCCGACCACACCGTGCGCACGCTCGGTCCAAAAGGCCGAGAGCGCAAGCGTGTAGGTGAAAAGAAAGCGCAACCCCCCAGCCAGCACCAGCGCTGGCAGCGCGATCCCCACCTCGGCAAGGTCAAAGGAGGCGCCAAAGAGGAGGGCCGCGCCCACCAGCAGCGGCAGGCCGAGCAAGGCGTGCCATACCCGCATCGCCAGGTTATAGGCCAGCGGCGCGAGGACGACGCCATGCGGCCGGAGCAGGTCCTCCGCCAGGCTCCCGTCGTAGATGCGTCCGGAGAAGGTGTGGTTTTCATACGAGGCGCTCAGCAGGCGCACCGTTAGGAGGGCAACGTAATAGCTGGAAATCCCGGCGCCTCCTCCGAGCGACAGCGCCCGCACCTGCCTCTCGAGGAGCGGCTCCAAACCTAAGAGCTCGGTGAGTTCCCCCAGGTTGCGCCTGAATTCGCCCTCGGGCACCTCGTAGACAAGTTTTTGAAAGTGCAAGATATCCATGACGGTGAGTTCCCCCGGCGCGGCCAGTGGGCGGCTGCCGCGGATCATGGCGGTGCGGCGCAAAAAGGCGTGCGCTCGCTTCCAGGGGGCGTAGCCGAGCACGCTCGCCCGGCCGCTCGTCGGGTGAAGGATGCCCGAGAGCATTTTGAGGGTGGTGGTTTTGCCCGCCCCGTTCGGGCCGATAAAGCCTACGAGCTCGCCGGGCGTAAGCTCGAACGAGATGTTACGGACCGCTTGCACCTCGCGCACGCTCCGGCGCACGAGCGAGCGCAGCGCGGCGCGCAGCCCCGCAGGGCGTACGGGCACCCGGTATGTCATCGTCAGGCCATCCGTCAGAATCATCGTCAAACCTCCCTGTAGTACACCACAGCACACCACCACCCGAAAACGCACGGAGCTGGTGTGCCGCTTTACCTGGACTGAGACGGTTTCGGAGGCCTCGAAACGTTGTCACCAATCTACCAGCCCGTCACTACCTTGGTGGGCCAATGGAGGGTTGGCTAGATACCGCTTGCAGCACGGCGTTAAGAGCAGCAAACCTTGACGCGGCTAGGGGC
>JALZLY010000154.1 GCA_030858465.1 Deinococcota bacterium | reverse complement strand
GGCTTCTGGGGTCGAGGGCGTCGCGCAGACCGTCGCCCAAAAAGTTGATCGCCAAGACGGTGATGACGATCAGAATGCCGGGCGGAAAGGCCAGCCACGGCGCGAAGAAGATGTAGTTCTGGGCGTTGTTGAGCATGTTGCCCCAGGTGGCGACGGGCGGCTGGATGCCGAAGCCGAGAAACGACAGCGCCGCCTCGACCAAGATGGCGACGCCGACCGCCAGGGTGCCGTCGACGATGATCGGCGCCATGGCGTTGGGGACCAGGTGGCGGAACATGATGCGCCACTGCGGCACGCCCAGGGCCTGGGCCGCGGTGGTGAAGTCCTGCTCGCGGATCGACAGGATCGAGCCGCGCACCAGTCTGGCCGACGAGATCCAGCCGAACAAGGCCAGGATGAAGATGATGATGAAGACCGAGGCGGCATCACCGAAGATGGCCTGGGTCCAGCGGCCAAAGCCCGTGCCCGGATCGCGCAGGAGCGCCGAGAGGATAAGGAGCAGAGGCAGGCTGGGGATGGTGAGCATGAAGTCGATGAGGCGGCTGATGGCGATGTCGATATCGAGACGGAAACGTCCGGCCACGCCCCAGACGGCGCCTGCGGCGACCACCGCCAAGGCGACCCCGAGGCCGAGGGCGGAGAAGAGCGAATTGGTCGTCCATTCACCGGCGAAGCCCGCCTGCACCGCCGGTCCGGCCAGCGTCCAGGCGATGCGGGCGACGAGATAGAGCGCCCCATAAAAGAGCAGCCAGCTGAGGACGCGCCACAGCGCGAAGGGCAGGTGCCAGCCCCCCCCCTCGCGGTTTAGCGGCCCCAGGTAGAAGCGAAAGGGACGGCCCGAGAAGTAGCCTGCCAAGGTGCCCATGATGGTGCCGACGAAGATGTTGGAAAAGGCGACGGTGAAGCCGACCAGGAGCGAGATGCGCGCGCCGAAGATGAGCCGGGAGAAGACGTCGCGGCCCAGGTCGTCGGTGCCGAGCCAGTGAACGCTGCTGGGCGGCTGGAAAAACTGCGCCCTGATGCCGGCGCCACGCGGCTGGCGAAAGGGGTCGTAGGGCGCCAGATAGGGCGCGAAGATCGCCACCAGGATGAAGATCGCCAGAATCGCCAGCGAGATCATGGCAAAGCGGTGTCTCCTCAGGCGGCGCCAGGCGACGGCCCAGGTCGACTCGGAGCGGGCGCGGCGCTTGGGGGTGACGGTCGTGGTGGCCACGGCGCCTCCTAGTCGTAGCGGATGCGGGGGTCGATCACCGCATACATGAGATCGGCGAGCAGGTTGAACGTGACGGTCAGGATGGCTAAAAAGATGAGCGCCGCCATCGCCACGTTGTAGTCCTTTTGCAGGAGCGACTCGAAGATGGCCCGGCCCATGCCGGGGAAGGAAAAGATCGTCTCGGTGATGAGCGCGCCGTTGAAGAGGCTGGGCAGCGACAGGCCGACTAAGGTCACGATGGGAATCAGGCCGTTGCGGAGCGCGTGCTTGTAGAGGACGACCTGCTCGTGCAGGCCCTTGGAGCGAGCGGTGCGGATAAAGTCCTGGTTCAAGACCTCCAACATGCTCGCCCGCATGAAGCGCGTCCAGCCGGCGATCGAGCCCGTCGCCAGGGTGATGACCGGCAGGACCATGTAGCGGGCCCACTGGCCGAAGAACTCGCCCACGGTGATGCGGCCGCGCTCGATGTCGGCCCAGGAGACGTTGGGGAGGCCGCCGACGGGTAGCTGCGACAGTCCGATGGTCTCAGGCAAGTAGATCACGAAGAGATAGAGCAAGATGATGCCCAAAAAGAAGTTGGGCGTCGACAGGCCCAAAAAGGACAGAAAGGTGACGGTGTAGTCGGCACTCGAGTACTGCCGCACGGCCACGAAGATGCCCACCGGAATGGCGATCAGCAGCGCGATCACCAGCGAGGTGACGGTCAAGAGCAGCGTCCTCGGCAGGCGCTCGGTAAAGATAAAGGTTGCCGCCGGTCTGCCGAAGGTCCGCGAGATGCCCAGGTCGCCCTGGACCGCCCGGCCCAGCCACCTGAAATAGCGCACGTAGATGGGCTGGTCGAGCCCGTAGGCGCGGCGCAAGCCCTGGTACTGCTCCTGGGTCATCAGCGGGTTGTTCATGCGCAGTTCGTCCAGCGGGTCGCCGGGTTGCAGCGACACCAGCGAAAAGATGACCACCGACGCCAAAAAGAGCAGCGGGATCATCTGGGTGAGTCGTCTCAGGGTGTAGGTGACCATAAGGTGAAATAAGCTTTCCTAATAACTAAAACTAATAGCGGTGGTTGTGCTTGGCCTGTAGTTACAGGCCAAGCATGTCTGGAGGCTTACTCCTGCTCGAGGGCGAGCGCGTAGTCGGTTTGGTCGTAGACCTGCTCGACGTCGCGGTTGTCCCAGCCGACGAGCCAGGGCTCGACGGGCGGGTAGCCGAAGCCGTTGGCGTAGGTGTTGGTCACGAAGTTGACCAGGCCGGTGCGGGTCACCATCGCGTTGGAGCGGAAGATCAGGGGCAGGGCCGGCAGGTCTTGCGCGTACATGTCCTGAAGTTCCTGGTAGATGGGCGTGGCCGCCTCGAGGTCGAACTCTCTCACCGCGCGGTTGCGGACCTCGTCGTACTCGGGGCTGCAGTAGCCGCCGTAGTTCTGGCCGGCGAAGTTGTTCTCGGGGCGCGGCCTGTTCTCGCAGAGGTAGGTGGCCTGGTTCGCCGTAGAGGCCAGGCTCGACACCCAGGCGAACATGAAGACGCCCGACCAGCTGCCCTCATAGGCGCGGCCGCTGAACTCGTTGGCGAAGACGACGGTGGCGGGCGCGTTGTTGATCTGCACGGCGACGCCGGCCTGCTGCCAGTCCTCGGCGATAAACTGCTGCTGGCGCTCGCGCGCGGCGTTGCCCGCGGTGGTCACGAACTCGAGCTCGAAGCGCACGTTGCGGCCGTCCTCGGTGGTGCGCTGGAGGATGCCGTCACCGCCGCGCTCCCAGCCGAGTTCGGCGAAGAGTTCGGCAGCGCGCTCGGGGTTGTAGTCGTACTGCACCACGTCGGGGTTGAAGAAGGGGTGGACGGGGTGGACGTCGGTGTGCGCGACGGGCTGCAGGCCCTCGTAGAGCGCGTCGGTCATGCCCTGGCGGTCCATGGCGTGCACCAGCGCCTGGCGGGTGCGCACGTCGTCGAGCTGGAGGTCGGCGACCTGCTGCACGGTGTCGGTCCACTGGTTGACGTCCATGTGCTCCCAGACGGGGCTGGGGATGAACCAGATGTCGAAGCGGCCGGCGGCGCGGTTTTGCAGCGTGGGCGAGAGACCTTGGTCGAAGGTCAGGGCCACGCTCGAGGTGGCGTCGACGCCGCCGCCCAGGACGGCGATGAGGAGCGCGTTGGTATCGCTGATGAACTGGTACTCGACCGTCTGGACGTACTCGTCTTGGTTGTCGGGGTGCATGAAGAACTCGGGGTTGCGCGCCATGGTAAAGGAGCTGCCCGAGGCCCAGCGCACCGGCACGAAGGGGCCGCTGTAGACCATCCGCCCCTGGTTGACCGCTTCGGGCGAGGCGAACTGGGTGAAGAAGCCGCGGTAGATCTCGGCGACGCGCTCGGCGTCGGCCTCGGGATCGAGGGCCTCGGCGCTGGTGCGGACCTCTTCGAAACCGGCGCGCATGACGTGGGCCGGCGCGATGCCAACGGCGGCGAACAGGTCGGAGCTCTGCGCGGGCTCCATGGTGACCGTGAAGTTACGCTCGTCCTGCACTTCGATAGAGACGCGCGCGTAGAAGTCCGGACCGGCGACGGGCATGCCGGGGGTAGTGCCCATCTCGACCCAGAGCTCGGCGTCGGCCGAGGTGATGGGCTGGCCGTCGGACCAGAAGACGTCGTCGCGCAGGGTGATGTCGTACTCGAGGCGCTGCTCGCCGTCGCCGATGTCCTCGAAGCGCAGGCGGCCGTTATCCGCGGTGGCGACCTCGGTCGCCAAGACCGGCTGAAGCTCGCCGTCGATGTCGGTGCGGTAGAGGCCGACGTTAAGGTAAAGCTCGATCTCCGAGCGGATGGCCGCGCTGGTCAAGACGGTATTGGGGTCCCCGCCGATGACCACCGGCTCCTGCGAGGTGGCGATGATGAGGCTGTTGTCGCCGGGCCCGGCGAGGGCTGTCGCCCACAGACCCAGGACGACGGTCATTGCTGCTAGTCTTTTCATGCTCCTTGTACCTCCTGTGTATTTTGAAATCGCCAGTTCAGGCACACGTCCTGAGCCGCGCATTCCAGTAAAGATGTGCTTCGTCCATCAGGCTAACTCGGCTACCGCGAAAAATCAAGCGTCAGTGTTGCAATCGTTGCAATAGACCTCCTCCCGCGCCGGCCCAAAGGGGCCCTGAGGTTGAGCAAAGCTACCAGATGGGTTCGGCAGCGTCAATGACGACCTTGCCACCTGACCATCTAACGGCTCACAGCTGTTGTTAGATTGGCACAGGAGCGACCAATGGGACTTCGCAACGGGCTCGAGCGCCTTTCGACCTGAACATCGTCGTGGCTGGACCCGGTGACAAACACCCGCTCGAGGGGTCATGACCCCTCGAGCGGCCTGGGCGCTCCGGTCGCGGCGCGGCGCTAGACCCTGGGCAGGATCGCCAGCAAGAGCGCGGACACGCCCCAGGCGACGCCCAGGTAGATGGTCAGCTTGTGCAGGCCACCGGCCGTACCCCTCGGCCCCCCGAAGTCGTCGCCGCCACCGCCGCCTAGGCCGCCGCCCAGACCGCTCATCTTGGGCTCTTGCATCAAGACGATGAGAGGCACCAAAAAGCAGAGCAGGATAAAGACCACAAAGACGATCCAAAACAAAACCACTGACTTCCTCCAAAGGGGCCTGCTCCGTAGGGGAGCGGGCGGGCAACTTCACGAGTTGGTGCCGAGAGCGGGACTCGAACCCGCACGAGCCAGGCTCGGTAGATTTTGAGTCTACTGCGTCTACCGGTTCCGCCATCTCGGCACGGACGTTTATCATAGCAGCAGCCTAGCGCCCCGGTCAATGACGCGTGTGGCAAAACCATGAAGACGGCCTTAGTTTCTAGTTTGTGGGGCCAAGCGTCTCGAGTTGGAGTGTAAGATGGGCTGGAGGTGCGCCGTGACCACGCAACCTATGACCACACAGCCTATGACCACGCAGACGAAGCACATGACCGCTGAGGACCTGCTCGCCATGCCCGATGACGGCTTGTGCTACGAGCTGGTGAGAGGGGAACTCAAGAGAATGTCACCAGCGGGAGAAGAACACGGTTATCTAGCGGTGGAAATAGCCTCGGACCTTCGCAATCACGTCAAGGCCAACAAGCTTGGCAGAGTTTATGCGGCCGAGACGGGGTTCAAGCTGCGCAGCGACCCGGATACCGTGCGCGCTCCCGACGCCGCCTTTGTAAGCCAGGAGCGGCTCGAGCGGCAGCCCCCAGGCAAAGGCTACCGGTTAGGCGCGCCTGATCTTGTCGTCGAGGTGATCTCACCTGGCGATCTCCACGCCGAAGTGGAAGAGAAGGTCTTCTCATGGCTGGATCACGGCGCGCGCCTGGTGATCACCGTGAACCCCCGCCAGCGCACCGCGACCGTCTACCGCTCGAGGACGGGCATCGTCGTGCTCACCGAGGACGAGCAGCTCGAGGGCGGCGAGGTGGTGCCCGGCTGGACGCTTAAGCTGCGCGAGCTGTTCGCCGGGCTCTAACGTCTTTTACGCTCGAGTTGGGCACCGATATCTTCTGGATAACCATGGTCTGCGTTGATGATCTTGTGAAACCTCAGCTATCCATTAGGAGGCTCAGTAGTGGTAACGTGCCTGAAGAAATCGATACGCTTGTCGCTGACGAGATAAACGATGCGGTGCTCCTGCGTGAGGCGGCGTGACCAGGTTCCGGCGGCGAGATATTTTAGGGGCTTGGGTTTGCCGATGCCCGTGAAGGGGTCTTGCAGAATTGCCTCGATGAGGTCGAAGGCCCGCAGGGCAATTCGCCTTTCCTGTTCAACCCAGTAGCGCAAGTCTTCGCGGAACTCCGCTTGAAAAACGGCTTCCCGACGAACCCTCCCACGAGGCTTTGCACTACGCTTTTTCGCCAAGTCCAACGTCCTGGCGCAACGCTTCCACCGCTTGCGGTTCGTCGGAGCCTGCTAGAGCCCGATGGAGAGCCGTCAATAGGCGCTCGGCGTTCTTTGGCGAGCGTAGCAGATGGACCGTTTCCGCAAGGCTCGAGAGTTCGGCCGCGGAGATGAGCACCACGTCTTCCGCGCCGCGCCGGGTGATGATGATGGTCTCGTGATTGTTGCTGACCTCATCCAACAGCTTGGCCAAGTTGGCGCGCGCGTTGGTATAGGTGGTTTGGATAGGCACGGGTAACCTCGAGTAGCGCATATGTACATTGCTACTGTACAGATAGGCGGAGTATTTCGTCGAGAGGTTCAACCATCTCGACCGTACGGTCAATGCCTTAGCTCAAAACAGCACCTCGGTGACGAAAAAGGTGACCAGCAAGAGCAGCAGCCCGAAGAGGATGACCCTGGGCATGACAGTCTTGTAAGTCTGCCAGATGAGCGCCCAGATCTCCCGGTGGCTGAGCTTTCGCTCGTCGCCTTCTTCACCCCGCCCGAACCCGCCCTTCGCCATCATCACCGCCGCTTGCGCGGGTCGAAGGCGTCGCGCAGCCCGTCGCCGACCAGGTTCCAGCAGAGCACCGCTAAAAAGATGGGGATGCCGGGAATCAAGAGCCAGGGCACGAACTGAAGTGAGAGGCCTCTGGCGGTGGCGTCCCTTAGAAGCATGCCCCAAGAGGCGGTATCGAGCTCGCTCGGCCCCAGGCCGATAAAGGACAGACCCGTCTCCACCAGAATAAATCCCGGGATGGTAAGGGTCAGCACCACCATGACGTAGCTCGAGGTCGCGGGCAAGAGGTGACGGCCGATGATCCGCATGTCGCCGGCGCCGAGGGCCCTGGCCGCCTGCGCGTAGTCCATCTCGCGGACGCTCAGAATGATGCTGCGAATCGTCCTCGCCAAGCCTCCCCAGCCGACGAAACCGAGCACGATCACCACCATCAAAAAGATCTCCGCCGAGCCCATGCGCAGGCCAAACGCTTGGGCGATGGGGTTCCTGGGGTCGCGCAGCAAGGTCGAGAGCACGATCAGCAGGAAAAGGCCGGGAATCGCGTCCAAAACCTCCACCAGACGCATGACGACGTCGTCCACCCAGCCGCCGTAAAAGCCCGCCAGCCCGCCCATGAAGAGCCCGATGAAGAGCGCCACCCACACCGCCAAGACGCCGATCGTCAGGCTGATCTGAGAGCCGTACATCACCCTCGAGAACACGTCCTTGCCGAGGTTGTTGGTGCCCCAGAGGAAGATGCGCGCGGGCTGCTCGACAGTGAAAAACCGCAGGTCGCTCCGCCACACCCCGAGGATGGTGTAGGGCTGGTTGGGACGGCGCGCAAAAAACTGGATGGGGTAGCGCACCGTGGTGTCCTCGACATAGACCTGCTGGCGCGTGACCGGGTCGCGGGCGCTCTCGGTGCGGTAGACGAAGGGCTGCGTCAGCCGGCCGGTCTCGGGGTCGGTCCAGTGAACCGTGGTGGGCGGGTGGAAGGGATAGCTGGGCGAGCGGCTGTACTCGTTGATGCCGTAGGGTGCGAGAAAACCCGCGAAGGCGGCCATGATATACATGATGATAAGGACCGCGCCCCCTACCAGGGCGATCTTGTGCTTGCGGAACTGCTCCCAGACGACCCGCGCCTGACTCTTGCCGCGCTGCTGCAAGACGCTGTCGTGAGCGACGTCCGCCGCGGCTGGAAGCTCGCCTGGTCTGGATGATAAGTCTGCCACTACCCGCCTCCTAGCTGTAACGGATCCGCGGATCGACGACGGCGAGTAGCAGGTCCGAGATCAGGTTGCCGACCATGAGGAGCAGCGACGAGACGATCAAAAAGGCCAAGACCACGTAGATGTCCTGGCGGCTGATCGAAGAGAGAAGGATAGGCGTGATGCCCGGCCAGGCAAAGACGATCTCGACCAGCCCGGCGCCGCCGATGAGCGCGGGCAGGAGTCCGCCGATGCCGGCAACGAAGGGAATGAGGGCGGGCCTAAGGGAGTGCTTGTAGGTCACCGCGCGCTCGTTCAGGCCTTTGGCGCGGGCGGTGCGGATAAAGTCGCTCTGCAAGAACTCGAGCATCTGCCCGCGCAAGATCCTGGTAAAGCCGGCGATGCCCGAGGTGGCCACCACAAAAGCGGGAATGATCGCGTGCCACATGATGTCCCAGAACCTGCCCCAGGCCGAGAGCTGCTGGTGGTTGTTGCTGGTCATCTGGGCGACGGGAAAGAGAAGCTGGTTGTAGTCGAAGACCTCGCGGGTAAAGCCGCGCAGGTAAAAGATAAGCAGGATCAGGACCAAGGCGAAGAAAAAGTTGGGGATGGCCAGGCCAAAATAGCTCACCGTGCTGACCACCTGGTCGCCCAGCGAATACTGCCTGACCGCCGAGTAGACGCCCAGGGGGATGGCCATGACATAGAGCAAGATGAGCGAAATAACGACGAGAATCATCGAGTTCTGGATGGGCCGCCGGATCAGGTTGATGACGGGCTGGTTGGAGTCGAAGGACATGCCCAGGTCCCCGCGCAGCAGGTTGCCCATCCAGCGCACGTACTGGACGTGGGCGGGCTGGTCGAGGGCGAAGCGCTCGCGCAGCATTTGCAGCGTTTCGGGACGGACGTTGGGCTCGAGCGAGCGCTGCACGAAAAAGTCGCCGGGGACAAGCTGGGTAATGAAAAAGGCCAGGAGCGTCGCGCCCAAAAAGGTGGGGATGAGGTGAATCAGCCTGCGAACGATAAAGGGAAACAAGGCTCCTCCTGCACGAGCAGATGCATATAAAAAAATAGGGGGTCGGGGTAGGCCTGGGCCCACCCCGACGGTAAAACCTTATCTTCTGAAGGTGAGGACGATGTCGCGGGTGCCGGTGAGCGAGCTCATGATGTCCATGGGGATGTTGCCGCCGATGGCGTTGAGCCAGCTCGCGTTGAGGTTCACGCTGACCGTGTAGATCATGGGCTGAAGCTCATTGTAGACCTCCTGGAGCCTGAAGGCGATCTCGCGCGCCTCGTCGTCGTCCAGGGTCTGACGGCCCGCGAACATGTACTCCTCGACCAGGCCCTCTTCGACCGTCAGGCAGTCGCCCGACAGGTTCCACATGTGGAAGTTGGCGTCGCAGGGAAGGATGTTGTCCAGGAAGGGCCACTCCGCGAAGCCGCCGCCGAAGCCGATCAGAATCGCGTCGAAGGGCCTATCGTCGCCGGTGGCGCTCAGCTGGTCGACCAGCAGCGTGAAGTCGAGTGCCTGCGCGTTGACCCTGACGCCGTATTCGGCGGCGGTGTCAGCGATGATCTGGATGGTCTGCTCGCGCTCGGGGTTGCCGGCATTGGTCGCTAGGTTGAACTCGAGCGCTCTGCCCTGCTCGTCGACCAGGACGCCCTCGCTGTTTCGCTCGGTGAAGCCGAGCCCGGCCAGGAGTTCCAGGGCCCGCTCGGGGTCGTAGGGGAAGATCGGCGCGTCCTCGTTGACCCAGAAGGGGTAGACGAGCGGCACCGGTGCGACCACCGGCGTCGCGGCGCCGCCGTAAACGAGATCGACGATGGCGTCGCGGTCGGTCAAGTGGCTCATCGCCTTGCGGAAGTCCTCGCTGCGGAAGAGCTCCTGCTTGAAGGGGTCGCTGGCCCTGTTCCAGTTGAAGACGTAGAAGGTGGTGCCGGACTGCGGGCTGTAGGCCTCGATGACGGTTGCGTCGATGTCGCCGCTCTGAATGGCGACGTTGATCACACCGAGTTGATCCAGGTTCGGCGCCGAGGGCTGGTCGATCTGGCCCGCGATATAAAGGTTGAGCAGCGCGTCCAAGTCGGCGATGGCATAGTTGAGGCCATCCAGGTAGGGCAGCGCGTTGCCCCGCTCGTCGACGTTCCACTCGCCGAAGAACTCGTTGCGCTCGAAGACGATGCGCTCGTCCGGGACGTACTGCACGGGCACGAAGGGGCCAGTCCAGACGGTCTGGCTGACATCGACCTCGGTCCCCCATTCGGCTATTAGGGCCTCGGCGCCGCCCTCGCGGTAGACCTCGCCGAGGATGTGGTTGGGCGCGGGCAAGAGGGCGACCTGGGTAAAGGCGGTGCGGTCGGGGGCGGGGAAGGTGAAGCGCAGGCTGTTCTCGCCGGTGGCCTCGAGCTCGATGAGCTGGCCCTCGACGAACCAGAAGGTGAAGGCGTTGGAACCGACCTCCTCGTCGATCTCTGCCTGGTAGCGGAAGAGGTAATCCTCGACCGTCACCGGGGTGCCGTCGCTCCAGAAGATGCCGTCGCGCAAGACGACGTCGACGACGAGACCGTCCTCGGAAACCTCAAAGGACTCCGCGGCGTAGGGAATGAACTCGGCCCAGTCCGCATAGTTGCGCGTGATCAGGGCCGCGCCACCTGCGTCTGAGATGGTCGAGACGATGTTCTGTTCGGCGGAGACGAAGGGGTTGAAAGTGCGTTGGCCGCTGATCTGACCAGAGCGGTAGACGCCGCCGTACTGCTCCTCGCCGGCATGCTCGGTCCAGGCATCGGGCCAGACGAAGGGCTGGGCGTAAGCCGCCGCGCCGATCACCAGAACCGCTAGCGTTACTAGCCATCTTTTTGTCATGTTGTTACCTTTCGATATAGATTGGCACACTACCCAATATCCCAGGGTCAAGCGGAAGGTCTACCGAGGTCGTGTCCTTAGATTACAGTCTACCCCATTGTCTCTCCGGAAAACAAGTCTGTCAAGTCTCAATTGTTCAACCGTCACGTGGGTGGCTCGCGCTCAGGTATCGCTTCAGGGGTCGCCGTTCAGGCGTTGGTGGCGGTTGCAGGCTCGGGAATAGGGGCGCCGTCCTCGAGGGAAGCTCGCAAAATAATAGGCAAAATATGCTCGAGCTCGCGCAGAGCCTCTTCGGGCGTGTCGCCGTCACCGGCTACACCGAGTTCCTCGATCTCAGCCACCCAATAGAACCCATCTGCGTTTTCTTCCCGGTAAACAATTCGTCTGTAAGGCAGCTCTAAAAACCTTTGCAGTTCAGTCTCAAGCATCTTCTAAGTCCTCCGTCCTTACACTGTTGCTGCGAATCACTGTTACTGCGAATCACTGTCATTGCGCAACACTGTCATTGCGAACGAAGTGAAGCAATCTCGAAGTGCAACCCTCCCGTAAGCGGAGATTGCCGCGCTCCCTTCGGTCGCTCGCAATGACAATAAAGCTATGTGCTGACGTTCATTCATGCCTCGATGCCTTCAAGTCCTGCAAGGCGTTCACCTGCAAGTCCTGCCCCTTGGCCGCGGCCAAGGCCTTGACCAGCCACTCGGCGGCGGCCTTGGTGGTCACGTAGGCGACGCCGTCCTCCAAGGCCCGCCTCAGTTCAGGGCTCCCCGTGGTGTCGATGAGCAGGTCGTAGTCGGGCACGTCCCCGGGCCTGCTCGAGTGAACGACCTCGTAGCCGAGCGCCGCCAGGCTCGAGGCCAGCTCGCCCAAGTCCTCGCCGCTGAGCCGCGCGCGGCCCGTCTCCGGCAGCCTCACGCCCGCGCCCAGGAGGGCCTTGTAGTAGGCCAGGTAGGGGTTCTCGTCGATGCCCATGCTCTCGCCCGTCGAGCGCATCTCGGGGCCCAAGAGCGGCAGGACGTCTTTGAACTTGAGAAAGGGCAGGACCACCTCCTTGGCGCTGTAGAAGGCCGGCCTGGGCGTCCGCGTGAAGCCGAGCTCGAGCAGCGTCCTGCCCGCCGCGATGAGCGCGGCGTACTTGGCGAGCGGGTGGCCGATGGCCTTGGAGAGGTAGGGGATGGTGCGGCTGGCGCGGGGATTGGCCTCGATGATCAAGACCTCGCCGTCCTTGACGACGTACTGGATGTTGATGAGGCCCCTGACGCCGAGGGCCGCGGTGAGCCTCAGGCTGTAGTCGGCGATGGTGTCTTGCACCGCTCTCGAGAGCGTGACCGGCGGGGTGATGCAAGCCGAGTCGCCGGAGTGGACGCCCGCGCCCTCGATATGCTCCATGATGCCCGCCACCACGGCCCGCTCACCGTCGGCGAGGGCGTCCACGTCCACCTCCTGAGCGCCTGCTATAAAGGCGTCGATGAGGATGCTCGGCTTGTCGGGCAGCTCGGCGTAGACCTCCGCAAGGTAGCGCGCCAGCTCCTCCTCGCCGCGGACCGTCATCATGGCGCGGCCGCCGAGGACGTAAGACGGCCGCACCATCAGCGGATAGCCGATCTCGGCGGCGAGTTTGACCGCCTCGCCCGGGTCCTGCGCCACCGCGCCCCGCGGCTGCGGGATGCCCAGCTCGCGGCAGAGCCTGTTAAAGGCTTCGCGGTCCTCGGCGCGGTGGATGCTCTCGGCCGGGGTGCCCCAGATGGGCACGCCAGCCTCGGTGAGAGGCCGGGCGAGCTTCAGCGGCGTCTGCCCGCCGAGCTGCACGATGACGCCCACGGGCTCTTCGCGTTCGATGATGTTCAAGACGTCTTCAAAGGTCAAGGGCTCGAAGTAGAGCCGGTCGGCGGTGTCGTAGTCGGTCGAGACCGTCTCGGGGTTGGAGTTGACCATGATGGTCTCGTAGCCCGCCTCCTTGAGGGCCCAGACGGCGTGGACGGTGGCGTAGTCGAACTCGACGCCCTGGCCGATGCGGTTGGGTCCCGAGCCGAGGATGACCACCTTGGGCCTGTCGCTCCTTACCACCTCGTCCTCCCATTCGTAGGTGCTGTAGTGGTAGGGGGTATAGGCCTCGAACTCGGCGGCGCAGGTGTCCACGGTCTTGTAGACGGGGGCGCCCCCGTTCGCTAGCCGCAGGCCGCGGATCTCTCCCGCGCCCACGCCGGTCAGCGCGGCGAGGTCGGCGTCCGCAAAGCCGAAGCGCTTGATCTCCCGCCACAGCTCCCAGTTCCACTCCGCCGGCGCCCCCAGGGCCCGGATCTCGCCTTCGGCCAGGGTGATCTCCTTGAGTTGCGAGAGAAACCAGGGGTCTACTTGCGTTCTTTCGAACAGGTAGCGCATACTCTTGCCGCGCCTGAGCAGTTCTAAAAGGGCCGGCAGGCGCCTGGGGTTGGGGTGGAGGCGGCTCTCCAAGGCTGCCAGGTTGAGGTCTGCCGTCTCGCCGCGCACGTCCTGCTCCAACGAGCGCATGGCCTTTTGGAGCGACTCCTTGAAGGTGCGGCCGATTGCCATCACCTCGCCGACGCTGCGCATCTGCGTGCCCAAGGCATCCGGAGTGCCGGGAAACTTCTCGAAGGCGAAGCGGGGAATCTTGGTCTCCACGTAGTCGATACTGGGCTCGAAGGCCGCCTTGGTGACGCGGGTGATGTCGTTGGGCAGCTCGTCTAAGTGATAACCCACTGCCAGCAGGGCGGCGATCTTGGCGATGGGATAGCCCGTCGCCTTGGAGGCCAGCGCCGAGGAGCGCGAGACTCGAGGGTTCATCTCGATGACCATCACCTCGCCGTCCTTGGGGTTGACGGCGAACTGGATGTTGCTGCCGCCCGTGTCCACGCCGATCTCGCGGATGATGGCGATGGCATGGTCGCGCAACGTCTGGTACTCCTTGTCGGACAGCGTCTGGGCCGGCGCCACGGTGATCGAGTCGCCGGTGTGGACGCCCATCGGGTCGAGGTTTTCGATCGAGCAGATGATCACCACCGTGTCGTTCTGGTCGCGCATCACCTCGAGCTCGTACTCCTTCCAGCCGAGCACCGACTGTTCGACCAGGACGGTGTGGACGGGCGAGTCGTGAAGGCCCTGCCTGACAATTTGCCTGAACTCCGCCTCGCCGAAGGCGATGCCGCCGCCGGTGCCGCCCAGGGTGAACGAAGGCCGGATGATGGCCGGGTAGCCGACCGACCCGACAAAGTCGAGCGCCTCCTCGAGGCTGCCGATCATCTTGCCCGCCGGCGTCTTGATGCCGATGGTCTTCATCGCCCGCTGAAAGAGCTCGCGGTCCTCGCCCTTTTGGATCGCCTGGTAGTTGGCGCCGATGAGTTCTACGCCGTACCTCGCCAAGATGCCCTCTTCATGAAGCGCCTTGGCCAGGTTGAGCGCGGTCTGGCCGCCCAGGGTCGGCAGGAGCGCGTCGGGCCTTTCGGCCGCCAGGACCTTCGCGACGGAGGCCACCGTCAGCGGCTCGATATAGGTCCGGTCGGCCACCTCCGGGTCGGTCATGATGGTGGCGGGATTGGAGTTGATGAGCACCACCTCGAAGCCGGCCTGGCGCAGAGCCTTGCAGGCCTGGGTGCCCGAGTAATCGAACTCGGCGGCCTGGCCGATCTGAATCGGGCCGGAGCCGAGGATGAGGATCTTCTTCAGGTCAGCGCGTCTGGGCATGGCGGTCTCTCCACATTCAAGCGCGCAGCATAACATGCATAAAGATGCGCTATAAAGATGTGCTGAGCCCGCTCCTGAACGCTGTCCGGCCGCCCTGGGTATGACATGCTGAAGTAAAGGTCGGGGTGCTCAGTCATACCAGTTCTCCACCCTCAGTCCATCCACCCGCTCGAACTCGCGAGTATTCCTGGTTATCAAGGTGGCGCCATGCGCTAGGGCAGTGCCGGCAATCAGCACGTCCATTGGTCCTATGGGGGTGCCCCTAGCCTCGAGCTCCATCTTGACCTTTGCGGCCACTTCTGCCTCCCTGACGTGAAAGGGCAACACCGCCATACTCGCGAGCAGGACGCGCAACTGCTCGCGGCGCTTCTGGGGTTCGTTTGCCTTCTGGATGCCCACCTCGAGTTCGTAGACCACCAGGCTAGGAACCCTTACCTGACTTGGGGGCGTGGCCAGCAGCCTCTCAGCCACCCTCCCCAAGCCTTTGAAGTAGTGAATGACGGTGTTGGTGTCGAGCACCCTCATCAAAGAGACTCTCGAGAGACATCTTCCCCATAACCCCGCCGAATCTCCTCGAGACTGGGAAAGTCTGCCCAGGCACCTGCTAAGGCCTTGACGTTCTCCGGCCAGGTATCGCTCAGCCTCTCGCGGATGATGCGGGCCACCCATTGGCTCTGGCTGACCCCCGCTCCTTCTGCCGCCTGCTTCATCTTGGCTGCGGTCTCCGGGTCTAGATACAGCGTCACCTGACTCATGGACTAATTATAAGTCCGGGTATATGTGCCTGTCCAGCCCCCACCCATAGTTGATGTCTGATAACGTCCATTATTTGGCACACTATTGGCACACTATTGGCACACAAACAGAAAGAGCGGCTGTTTTTGTATTCAGCCGCTCGCTATCTTTAGCTGTCCTGGACAGCTTTTCTTTGGTCGGGGTGGCCAGATTTGAACTGACGACCACTTGACCCCCAGTTGCACCTATGGGGGAAAGGGACACAAAGTCTCGTCTGAGACAACGTTTCTTTGTCTTCTCAGGCTCAACCGCTCCAATTTGGAGCACTTGACCACTAGGAACATCTTACCACGGCCCAAGATTGGGGGTTTAAACTAAGTCAGTAGGATGGCAGTGAGCAGGTATTATGGACTTCTAGAACCTTTGGGGTGCGTTGGTGAAATCAGACAGTTTGAAGATTTCTAAAGTATTTAGTAGTGGTGGCGACATTCACTATGTTTTGCCATATTTTCAGCGAGAGTATACGTGGGGAAAGACAAACTGGGAGACTCTTCTAAATGATGCTCAGGCAATTCATGATGAGATGCAGTCTCCCACAGATGAAGTCCAGCCGCTGCAAGAGCCTGAGCATTTCCTGGGAGCATTGGTAGTCGTTAATGACGGTACACGCAATGGTACTGTCACAGCATTCAAGTTGGTGGATGGCCAGCAACGTCTTACAACGATCTCACTTCTTCTCTGTGCGCTAGGCCGAATTGTTGCTGATACCCACCCTGGATTGGCAAGGAAAGTGCAGAAGCTTCTGGTCAACGGCGATGAGCTTGGCGACATTTACTTTAAGATACTGCCAACGGCTAAATATAATGACCGTGTTGCTTATACGTCTATTATTCAGGGTGAGGCTGTGCCGGAAACAGAGTCGCAGATACCTCATGCATACGAATTCTTCTACAAGGAACTGCGCCAGAAGATTATGAATGGCACCATTGATCCAGATAAGTTCTTCATAGTGCTAACGAACTGTTTTCAGGTTGTTTTTATTGACCTTAATCAGAATGAGAGCCCGTATAGGATTTTTGAAAGCCTAAACGCAAAGGGTAAGCCCCTCACACAAGCAGATTTGGTGCGAAACTACATCGCCATGA
>JALZLY010000153.1 GCA_030858465.1 Deinococcota bacterium | reverse complement strand
CCCCACATACCCCACTCCCAGTCGCCGTGATCGGGGTTGGCGCCTTCGCTCTTGCGCATGACGGTGAGGACGCTGACCATCAGCGTCTCGGGGTCGGTGCTCTCCTTGACGAAAAGGCTGCCTTCGGCGTGGGGGACGGTGAAGGTGCCGTCCTCAAAGCCTTCGGCCGCGGCGGCGTTAAAGTAGACGTCTTTCATCTCGGGGTGGGCGGAGTCGATAAAGGACTTGTCGACATTGGCGCGGTTCCAGGTGTAGTAGTCGGCGATCTCCGAGGGCAGGTCGAGGTCAGAGGCCACCACGGTAAGGGTCAAACTCGTGATGACGATACCGGCGAGCCACGCTAATCGCTTTCTCACTGTTACTACCTCCTTGATAAGCTGCCTCCCATTTTGTGGTTTCGGGTTACAAATGTCTGTCAAATAGACGACCAAGCTCGAGAGTTGCCGGAAGAGATCAAGCGTGTCCGCGCGCGCTACATGGCCCCCGCTCAAAGCCGTGCAGAATGGAAGAGTAACAGCGATGGACAGACCCTGGTATCTCCAAAACACCGGCTGGCTGCGGCGCATGACCGACGAGGACATGATGCTCTTCATGCGCATCTGCCCCGAGCGCCGCTACAGCAAGGGCGAGTGCCTCTTCCGCGCGGGCGATCCGGCGACGGCCCTGCACATCGTCGTCCGCGGTCAGGTCAAGCTGACCGTGCCGACGGCCAGCGGCCACGAGCGCATCCTGGTCGTCTGCGGCGCGCAGGACTTCATCGGCAGCACCTTTGTCGCCGAGAGCGCTCTCTACCAGGGGGACGCCGTGGCCTTGACCGAGACCGTCACCTGCCCGGTGACGCGCGAGCAGTTTCGCACCGTCGCCCTGCACTCGCCGCACACCGTCCTCACCTTTACCGAGATCATGGCGAGCCAGCTCGCCTACTGCCGTTCTCAGCTGAGCGACTACTACTCGCCCATCAAGACGCGGCTGACGAAGGTCCTCCTCGAGCAGGCGAGGCGCTTCGGCCAGCCCGCCCAGGACGGCTGGGTCAGGCTCGAGACCGAGCTCAAGCATTCCGAGCTCGCTTCGATGGTCTCGGGCACACGCGTGAGTGTTTCGACGGCGATAGGCGAGCTGCGCCGCGAGGGCCTTATGGAGGGCAGCCGCGGCGACTACCTGCTCGACGTCGCGGGCCTCGAGGCGGGGCTCGAGGCGTGAGCGTACCCGGCCGAGGTCCGCCGTCAGCGCTCGGCCTCGTGCTCGAGCCGCGCCTCGGCAATACGGGGTGATGTCGGTTGTCCGTGGCGAGAGGGAAAGCCGAGCGGCCACGTCTCATCCAAACGGCGAAAGGAAGGTGTAAGACCTTGGAAGCCGGAACGGCGCAGTAGAGTGATCTGAAGTCCCCAAGTCCCCTTCGGGAATATCCCGACCGCAAAGCGAGGTTTATCATGGCCAGCCAGCCCCTCCAACCCGCCTCCTCCCGCTCCGCGCCCAACTTGCGCGCCTGGGGACCGCCTCTCCTCGCCACGGTCGTGATGCTCCTGGTCATGCTGGGCGCGCGCCTTTTCGCGGCAGCGCCGCTGCCGCCCGAGATGCTCTTCAACTACACCGCCCAGTTTCTCGGCGTGCCCTGGGTTTTCAACCTCATCCACGCCCTGCCTTACGGGGTCGATGCCTACGCCAAGTATGCCCTCTTTGTGACCACGACCGTGGTCTTCGGCCTCCTGTGGCTCGCTCTGGGCAGGCTCTATCCCGCGCTCTCGCGCCGGCTCGGTCGCCTCGGCGCGGGCCTCTTCTACGTCCTCTTCAGCGTCCTCCTGACCGGCCTGGTCCTCATGCCGCTGCAGGGGCTCGGCGTCTTCGGCCTGTCGCCCTTCAACTTCTTCTATCAGCCGCTGGCGTCTCTGCTGTGGAGCGCGGTCTTCGGTGCGGTCTTCGCCCTCGTCCTCCACCTGGCGCAAGCTAGACCGCAGCGGACCGACGAGAGCCGCCGCGAGAGCGTTCGGACCATCGCCGGCGCGGTCTTCGCCCTTGCTTTTTTCGGCACCTTGGGCAAGGACTTTCTCACCGCTCTCGCCCGCGCCCAGGACGCGGTGAGCGAGTTCGTCGCCCGCATCCGCGGCATGCCGGAAGAAGTCACCTCGGTGCGCGAGCACTACCAGGTCTCCAAGAACGTCTTCAACCCCAGCGTGCCCGAGGAGGGCTGGCAGCTCAGGATCACCGGCCTGGTCGAAAACGAGCTGACCTTCACCTTAGACGAGCTGAGGGCCCTGCCGAGCGTCGAGCGCACGAGCACCCTGATGTGCGTCTCCAACCAGGTCGGCGGCAATCTCATCGGCAACAGTAGCTGGACCGGGGTGCCCTTGAGCGAGTTACTGGCGATGGCGGGGGTGGGGCCGGGCGTGGAAAAGCTCATCCTCCGCGCCGCCGACAACTACGCCGACTCCTTCCCGCTCTCGTCGGCTTTTCACGAGGGCGTCATCCTGGCCTATTTGCACAACGGCGAGCCCCTGACCCGCGACCACGGCTTCCCGGCGCGGCTGCTCATTCCCGAGATCTACGGCATGAAAAACGTCAAGTGGCTCCAGGAGATCGAGCTCTCGCCCGAAGCGGGCTTTTTGGGCTACTGGCAGCAGCGCGGCTGGAGCGACAGTGCCATCGTCAAGACGATGAGCCGCATCGACACCCCCGAGGCCACGCGTTTTGACGACGGCAGCGCGGCCATAGGCGGCGTCGCCTGGGCCGGAACGCGCGGCGTCAGCCGGGTCGAGGTTTCCCTGGACGGCGGTGTGACCTGGCAAGAAGCGCAGGTCAAGCCCGCCCTGAACGACATCTCCTGGAACCTCTGGGGCTACCGCTGGAACGCCGAGCCCGGCCAGGTCGAGGTGATGGTCAGGGCCACGGACGGCGCCGGCGAAACGCAAACCGCCCAGAGAACCCCGCCGCTGCCCGACGGCGCGAGCGGCTATCACGGGCTGAGGGTGCGGGTAGCCTAGGTCGCTGCCGACAGCAATCGCAAAGGAGGGCGCGCGCTACGTCCTTTGCGATTCGTTACTTTGCGATTCGTTACCGCAGCGAGCCCTGGCCCGCCTGTGTCGGTCGGTGCAATACCCTTACCCCTGACAGGTCGGCCTTTTGCTTGGCCCGCCACAGGTCGTGCTGCTGTTGCATGTTCAGCCACGAGGTAGCGCTGCCGCCAAAGGCCTTGGCTAGGCGCATAGCCATAACGGAGCTGATACCCGCTCGGCCGTTGACGATGGCGGACAGCGTCTTTCGGGTGACGCCGAGACCTTCCGCGGCGGCGGTGACGCTCAAGGCCAGCGGCTCGAGGTAGAGCTCTCTCAAGACCTCGCCGGGGTGGGGTGGGTTATGCATGTCCATACCTTCCTCCGATTTCCATACCTCAACTGGCGTTCCTTTCGGAATCAGTGATAATCCTCGTAGTGAACCTCATGGGCATTTCCGTTGTCAAAACGGAAGGTGATACGCCAGTTTCCGCTTACGCTCACGGCCCACGCCCCCTTGCGATCACCCTTCAGGGGATGGAGTCCAGAGCCTGGAAAGTTCATGTCCGCGACGATGTCGGCGCTGTCCAACCGTCCAAGGATCAGGCGCAAGCGCCTGACATGATTGGGCTGAACCCTCGAGGCATCGCCTGACTCGAAGAATCTCTTCAGACCTTTGTGGCGAATGCTCTTGATCATGAAGCCCAGCAGTCTCCCCTTAGAGTGTAACCTATTTCGTTACAGGTTACAAGTAACCCTGCCAGGCTGCTACGCCGCCTTGTCGGTGGGCCAGGAGTGGGCTGAGCGTTCGCAGCGGTCAGGAGTCGGCAGGGAGCAGGCAGCTTAAACCCTTATCCTTGCTGTTCGCGCTGGCAAGAAGCGCAGGTCAAGCCCGCCCTGAACGATATCTCCTGGAACCTCTGGGGCTACCGCTGGAACGCCGAGCCCGGCCAGGTCGAGGTGATGGTCAGGGCCACGGACGGCGCCGGCGAAACGCAAACCGCCCAGAGAACGCCGCCGCTGCTGGGCGGCTCGAGCGGCTATCACGGGCTGCGGGTGCGGGTGGCGTAAAGGCAGGAGATTCGACTACTTTTCAAATAGCACGCTGATGCTTTCGCGGTTGTGGATTCTCCTGATCGCCTCGCCAAAGAGCGGCGCCACCGACACGACCTCGATCTTGTCGGAATAGGCTACCGGTTGTGTCTCGATGGTGTCAGTGACTAAGAGGTGGACGATAGGGCTCCGGTCGATTTTCTCCACGGCCCCTTGGGAAAACACTCCGTGCGTGACGGCGGCATAAACCGAGGCGGCGCCACGCTCGACTAGCCTCTCCGCCGCCTCGACAAGCGTCCCGCCGGAGATGGTGAAATCGTCGACGATGAGCGCGGTTTTGCCGCCGACCTCGCCGATAATCTCCAGCACCTCCGCCTTTTCGTCGTGGGCAACGCGCTCCTTATCGCCAATCGCCAAGGACGCCCCCAAGTAGGAGGCGTACTTTCTTGCCTTTTTGGCAAAGCCCATGTCCGGCGCCACGACGACGAGGTCTGAAAACCCCTTCTTTTTGACGGCCTCACACAGGGTGGGCAGGGCGTAGAGGTCATCTACCGGAATGCGAAAGAAGCCTTGAATCTGCGGGGCGTGCAGGTCCATCGTCACGACCCGGTCGGCCCCGGCGGCCTCGATGGCGTCGGCGCAGACTCGAGCGCGAATAGAGACGCGAGGCTCGTCTTTCTTATCGCCTTTCGCATAGCTGAAATAGGGAATGATGGCGGTAACGGATGCCGCACTGGCACGTTTGAAGGCGTCAATCCAGAAGAGCAGTTCCATAAAGTTGTCATTGGCCGGAAAGGCCGTCGACTGCACGAGGTAAACCGGGCGGCCCCTGACGTTTTCCAGAACGCGAACGAAAAGATTGCCTTCCGAGAAGCGCAGTACCTCGCTCTTGCCGGGAATAACGTTCAAGGTGCCGCAGATAGCTTTGGTGAGACGCGGGCTGCCAGAGCCGCCAAAGACCAGGATGTTGTCACTCGGCATCATGCGCTCTCCTCTTTGATGGGATTATGGCACGATGAGATCTCTGGCTTCCTCTGCTACTCTGGAAGCATGGCCGACATCGACCTGCGCGACCCGCGGCTCTACTTCAACCGCGAGCTGTCCTGGCTCGAGTTCAACGAGCGGGTCCTGGAAGAGGCCGTCGATCCGGCCAACCCGCTCTTGGAGCGGCTCAAGTTCCTGGCTATTTTCAGCACCAACCTAGACGAGTTCATGATGATCCGCTACGCGGGCTTAAAGGAACAAGTCGGCGCGGGCATCACCGACCGCACCGCCGACGGCATGACCCCGGCGGAGCAGCTGAGGGCCATCGCCGAGCGGCTGCACCCGGCTGTGGCCCGTCACCGGTATGTTCTCGGTCACGAGGTCCTGCCGCGGCTCGAGGAGCACGGCGTCATGCTGGTGCCTATCCGGGACCTATCCGTAGCCGACCAGGAGGCGGTGGATACCTTTTTCGAGCGCGAACTCTTTCCGGTCCTGACGCCCCTGGCCATCGACTCGGCGCATCCCTTTCCGCGGCTGCCCAACTTGAGCTTTTCGATGATGTTGGAACTCTGCGACTTAGAGACGCGCGAGCGGCACTGGGCGGTGGTGCAGGTGCCGAGCGTCCTGCCGCGCTTTTTGCGCTTGCCCGAGCGACCGGGCGCGGGGTGCGAGGAACACCGCTTCGCTCTCCTGGAAGAGATCGTCCGGGCCAAGGTGGACGCGCTCTTTCCCGGCCTCAGGGCGACGCACGCCTACGCCTTTAGGATCACCCGCGACGCCGACATCGAGATCGCCGAGGACGAGGCCGATGACCTCCTGCGCGTCATCGAGGACGAGGTGCGCAAGCGCCGCTGGGGCGACGTGGTCAGGCTCGAGGTGAGCGCCGACATGCCCGAGGCGCGGCGCGAATACTTGCGCAAGACCTTGAAGCTCGAGCGCGACGACGTCTACCACATCGCCAACTATCTGAACGTGGCGGACTTTTTCGACCTCTCCTCTTTGGAGATCGACGGCTTGCGCTTTGAGCCTCACGTCACCCGCCTGCCGACGGAGTACCGGGGCAAACCGGATATTTTCTCCGTGATTCGTGAGCAGGAGGTCTTGCTCCACCACCCCTTCCACGCCTTTGACTCGATTCTGGCCCTGTTGGAGACGGCTGCTGAAGACCCCGACGTCTTGGCGATCAAGCAGACCCTGTACAGGGTGGGCCCCAAGTCACGGGTGGTCAAGGCGCTGGCGCGGGCGACCGGGAACGGCAAACTGGTCACGGCCATAGTCGAGCTCAAGGCGCGCTTCGACGAGCAGAACAACATCGTCTGGGCGCGCGAACTCGAGCGCGCCGGCGTTCACGTCGTCTACGGCCTGGCCGGCCTCAAGACCCACTGCAAGACGCTGTTGGTGGTGCGCCGCGAAGGTGACGAGATTCGCCGCTACGTGCACCTGGGCACCGGCAACTACAACCGGGCCACCAGCGACGTCTATACCGACTTCGGCCTCCTGACCTGCGACGCGGGTTTGGGCGCGGACGTGTCCGAGCTCTTCAACCACTTGACGGGCTATTCCAAACAGATGAGCTGGCGCAAGCTCTGGGTCGCCCCCGGCACCATGCGCAAGAGGACCCTGGAGGCCATCGAGCGCGAGACCGAGCACGCCCGCGCGGGCACGAGGGTCCGCATCCTGATCAAGATGAACTCGCTGGTGGATCCGGAGGTTATCCGCGCGCTCTACCGCGCCTCGCAAGCGGGCGTGCCGGTGGATCTTATCGTGCGCGGCATCTGCTGCTTGCGCCCGGGCGTGGCGGGCGTCAGCGAAACCATCCGGGTGCGCAGTGTGGTGGGCAGGTTCTTGGAGCACTCGAGAATGCTCTACTTCTATAACGGCGGCGCCGAGGACCTCTACCTCAGCTCGGCGGACTGGATGCCTCGCAACCTGAACAGCCGCGTCGAGACGGCCTTCCCGGTCGAGGACCGCCGTCTCAAGAGAAAACTGATGGAGGTCTTCGACCTCTACTTGCGCGACAACGAGAAGGCCCGCGTGTTGGGAGAGGACGGCTGCTACCACCGGGTGGGGCGCAAGCCGGGCCAGCGGCGCTTGAGCGCCCAGGAGAGGTTGCTCGAGCTCTCGGCGCGCAAGCTGACCCAGCTTTGAACGCCAGCTTACGCGTTATCGAGCTCCTCGAGCCAGCTCATCACCGCCTCGGCGGTGCCCAGGTTGGTCGCCAAGGGCACCCCGTGCACGTCGCAGATGCGCATCAAGGCCGACACGTCGGGCTCGTGGGGCTGCGCGGTCAGCGGGTCGCGGAAGAAGATGACCGCGATGACCTCGTCCTGGGCGACCCGCGCGCCCACTTGCAAATCACCCCCTTGGGGGCCGGAGAGGAGCGCCTCGATCTCGAGCTTGGCCTTGCTCTGCAAGACGCCCGCGGTGGTGTGCGTGGCCATCAGCCTGAAGCGGCTCAGCGTCTCACGGTGGTCGCGGACGAACATGGCCAGGTCGAGTTTTTTCTTGTCGTGGGCGATGAGCGCGATGGCTTTCATGAGGCCACTCTACCGCAGCGGCCGGCTGCCCCCGCAGCGCCGGAGCCGGTCGAGCAGCCCATGGTTCTCATGCCGAGCCGGTAGCATGGCGCCAGCGACAGCGCTAGAGCGTGGCAATATGCTCGAGAAGGGAGAGGAGTGAACACGCTCAAGCCGCTCCTACGCATTCCGAACGATTGCGCAACAACCGGACTCCGTATCATCCTGATCTTGCTCGCCCTGAGCGGGACCGCCCTTGCCGAGCTCGGCCCGGAGGCGAGGCTCGAGCTGGGGCGCGCCCGAGAGGCCGCGGCGCGCGCGCGAGCGAGCTATAGCGCCCATCACAGCGACCAGAACCTCTGGCAGGAGGCCATTCACCACGGCAACCGGGCGCTGGCGCTGGCCCCGGACGCCCCCGAGGTTCACCGCTTTCTGGCCGAGACCTATACCACCACCCGCTGGCAGGCGCGCGCCTGGGCGAGCTGGACCCGCTACGCCGAGCTGGTGTCCCGTCTCGACCTCGCCGCCCTGCGCCAGCTCGGCGAGGTCGGGCACGGCTTGGCCGCCGGCCGGGCCCAGGCGGGTGACGCGGCGGGCGCGGCAGAGGTCTACCGGCACATCATCAGGGTAAGTCCCGGTGACCTGGACGCGCTGACGGGGTTGGCGCGTCACCACCTGGCGCGCGGCGAGCCGGAGGCCGCCCTGCCGTACTGGCAGGAGCTCTCGCGGCTTCAGCCGGAGGACGAGGCGGCCTCTCATCAGGTCGCCGTCATCACCGACGGCTTGCGCTACGGCGCGGCGGCGGCCACGGCCTACTACGGGGGCCGGCGGGCCGCCGCCGAGGGCAGGCCCCTAGAGGCGCTCGCCGCCTTCGAGGCGGCCGCGGCCGCCAATCCCCTCTACACGGCTGCCTCCATAGGCGCGGCCCGGGCCAACCAGGAGCTGGGCCGCCTCGAGGCCGCCGAGCGTCTCTGGCGCCGGGTCCTCGCGCTCGAGCCGGGCGATGAGGAGACCGCTGGGGAGACCGCTGCGGAGGCCGCCGAGGCGCTCGAGCTCCTGGCCGAGGGGCGCCTGTGGGGGGTGCGGGCGGTGACGCTCCTGCGCTCGGGGCTCCTGGCCGAGGCGGAGGGCTGGGTGCCCGAGGCCTCGGGCTACTTCCAGCACGCCGCCGCCGCCAACCCCCGCTACAAGGACGCCTTCGTTCACTTGGCGCGCAACCACGAGCGTCTGGGCGAGCCCATGCGCGCCTATCTCGCCTGGCGGCAGGTCCTCAGGCTCGACCCCAGGGACCCAGAGGCGCCCGGCGCCCTGGCCGCCCTCGAGCGCCAGGCGCTCTACGGCGCGGTGCCGGGCCGGGCCTTTTATCAGGGGCTCGAGCGCTCTCTCGCGGGCGACCATGGGACCGCCGCCGAGCACTTCGGGGTGGAGACGGTCCTGCATCCGCGGAGCGAGGCGGCCTGGGCCTACTTAGCGCGCAGCCGCTTCGCCCTGGGCGACTACAGGGCCGCCCGGCGCGCCTTCGAGGCGGCGAGAGCGCTCAACCCCGCGGAAGCGAGCTACCCCTATTACCTGCGCGAGATAGGCCGCCGCTTGGAGGAGAACGCCCCCTAGAGCCGCTCGCGGAGCCGTCGGGGTGCCCAGGAAGCGGTCCGCCGGCCTCATCTACTTCATCTTGCCGTCATCGCCCTCATGGCTTGGGCGCGCATGCTCTACGGTGTCGGTTGATGCGGACGCGCTCCCTTCGCTGACACCCCTTGAGATTTCGTGTACCCCTGAACACCCTGCGCAAGAGGCGGCGCAGGGTGTTTCAGCACTGCGTTCGACCATGATGCTTGGTCACGGTGCTTGGTCACGGTGTTTGGTCACAGTGCTTGGTCACGAGCAGCCCGCGGGCCGACATCAGCTAGCTGGCAGCGCTCGAGCCGACGCCCTTCCATGCCTGGTCTATGCCTGGGACGCCGGGGCCGGTGAAGGGCGTCAGCAGGCTCGGGATGGGGCTTTGCCGACCCCGCTCTCGGTAGCCCTTGTCCAACCGCACCAGCCCTGAAACAGGTGGCAGGGTATTAGGGCGGTTCAACTCCGCCCCAAACTGTGCTAGAATCCGCTATCGATGCCTCACAGTTCGCGTCTACGGTGGCGCTACCCCCTTCTCCTGATCAGCCTCTTCAGCTTGCTCCCTCTCGGTCTGGCCCAAACCGCCGGCGCGGGCGGGCAAATTTCTTTGGGTCAGGTAGGCCTGCTCGTCGTCCTCCTGTTCTTGTCGGCGACCTTGTCCGGCTCCGAGACCGCCCTGACCGCGGTCGGCCGCTGGAAGATCCGCCAGATCCGCGAGGAGGGCAAGGACCCTAGCGGCGTCTTCGCGCTGCTCGAGAAGGACCCCACCCGCTTTATCACCACCTTGCTGATCGGCAACAATCTGGTCAATATCGCCGCGACCGCGCTCGTCACCCAGATCACTCTGGGCGTCGCCGCACGCTACGGCACCACCGAGGCGGTGGCGCTCGCCTACGCTACCGGCATCATGACCTTTTTGCTGCTCGTCTTCGGCGAGATCACGCCCAAGTCCTTCGCGGTTCATCACGCCGTAGCGGTGGCGCGCTTCGTCATCCGGCCCGTCTACGGGCTCTCGGTGGTGCTCTACCCGCTCGGCAAGGTCTTTACCTTTATCGCCAGCAGCTTCTTGAGGCTCTTTCGTCTGGAGCCCGCCAATTCGCCCTTGATCACCGAAAACGAGCTGAGGCTGATGCTGCAGAGCGCCGAGGAGTCGGGCGTCATCGAGGCGCAGGAGCAGGAGATGATCCGCGGCGTGATCGACTTGGAGGAGACGAGCGTCCGCGAGGTCATGGTGCCGCGGGTCGATATCGTGGCGATCTCCGAGGAGGCCAATCTGGGCGACCTGCTGACGGTGGTGACCGAGCACGGCTACAGCCGCGTGCCCATCTACCGGGGCACCGTGGACGACGTGCGCGGCATCGTCTTCGCCCGCGACCTCTTGGCCTTCTTGACGCGCAAGGAGAGCCTGACCGAGACGCGCGTGGCCGAGCTCGCCGCGCCGCCGCAGTACGTGCCCGAGACCATGAACGTGATGAGCCTCCTGCGCGAGATGCGCCTCAGAAAAAATCACATGGCCATCGTGGTGGACGAGTTCGGCGGCACCGCCGGGCTGGTCACCTTGGAGGACATCATCGAGGAGATAACCGGCGAGATCTACGACGAGACCGACGAGGAAGAGGCCGAGGAGATCATCTCCTTGGGGGACGGCTGCTACCGCATCCGCTCGCAGACGCACCTGGAGACCGTCGGCAGCGAGCTCAAGGTCGCCTTTGACGACGAGGGCGAGTACGACACCCTGGCGGGCTTTCTCTACAGCCGCTTCGGCTACATCCCGCAGCCCGGCGAGACCATCAGCTATGAGGACTACCGCTTCGAGGTCGAGGAGGCCGACGAGCGCCGCATCCTCTCGGTCCTGGTGGCGCCCGTCACCCTGACCCCCGCAGAGGTGCCCGAAAACAGCACCGTGGACGGCTGAAGCAGGATGGCCGAGCTGGATGGGGCCGCAGGAGCCGAACTGGAGGCTGCGAAAGGGGAGAGGCCGTGACGGTGGGGTCGAGTTGGGCGAGGGTTGCCGTCCTTCTGGTTGTCTTGTGGGCGCCGCTGGTTATGGCGTCGGGCCAGGGAGACTCTTTGGCGACGGGCGCCTGGTGGCAAGAGGACGGACTCCTCTGGCAGCCGCGCCTGGCTGAGCTCGAGCCTGCTCGCGACTACGGCTTCGAGCCCGGCAGCACCGCCTGGCAGGAGGCGGAACTGCCCGAAGCGCTTCGTGAAGGCGGTTGGGCGAGTCCCGGCGCGCTGCTCCTGGCAGCGGTTCGAGAGCTGGCGCTCGAGTCCTCTTTGGGAATCGACACCTGGGAGCTCACCTTGCGCGTCCTGGAGGCGGCGGACGAGGCGGCGGACGAGGCGGCGGGCGTGGTCCTCGAGTGGGGCTTCAAGGACGACGCCGTGGCTGGCAGCGACTGGCGTTTGGCGATGCGGCGGGGCGGCGAGGGCTGGCGGGCGACGGGGCTCGAGCGGCGCTTTCACTGCCGCAGGGGCGTCTCGGCAGGCGGTTTATGCCTGTAGGCGGGCGTGATAGAGTCCGTGTAGAAGAGGACATGACGTTAAGACATCCTTGCGGAGGTGGTGGGGTCGTGCGAGTGGGAATCGTCGGAGCGGGGGCGATGGGCCGGGCGCATCTGGCGGCTTGGCGGCAGACGGGGGCCGAGGTGGCCGGCATCGTCGCCGAGCATCTTCCGGCAGCGGCGCGGCTGGCGGAGCCCTATGGGCTGCGCGCTTACGAGGGCTATGAGGAGCTGCTGGCGGAGGTGGACGTGATCGACCTCTGTGTGCCGACCGACCTGCACCGCGACATGACCTTGCAGGCTGCCGAAGCGGGCAGGCACGTCGTCTGCGAGAAGCCCATCGCGCTCACGCTGGGGGACGGCCGGGCCATGATAGCGGCCTGCGAGAGGGCCGGCGTGCGCCTCTTCGTCGCCATGGTCCTGCGCTTTTTCCCGCAGTACCGCGCCGCCGCCGAGGCGGTCCGGGCGGGCCAGGTGGGCGCGCTCGGCGTGGTGAGGCTCAAGCGCGTCTCCTACGCGCCCAGGCAGGGCGAGACGAGTTGGTTTGCCGACGAGAGCCGCTCGGGAGGGATGCTCCTCGACCTCATGGTCCATGACTTCGACTACGCGCTCTCTCTGGCCGGGCGGGCAAAGCGGGTCTACGCCAAGTCGGTGCGGGCGCTGCGGCCGGACGCGCCCGGCGACTACGCGCTCGTCACCCTGCGCTTCGAGAGCGGCGCGATGGCCCTCGTCGAGGGTGGCTGGGCCTATCCACCCGGCGTTTTCCGCACCGGCTTCGACCTCGCCGGCACGGACGGGGTGCTCGAGTGGGATTCGGACAGCACCGAGACGGTCCACTCCTACCTGCTGCCGAGCGGCCCCGACAAGGTGGCAGCGGTGGGCCTGCCGCTCTCGGCCTTGGCCGAAGACCCCTACACCACCGAAATCAAGCACGTCCATGACGCGTTTGTCCACGACAAGCCCTTCGCGGTGACGCCGGAGGAGGCACTGGCCGCGCTCGAGCTCGCCTTGGCCGCGCGGGAGTCCTTGAGGACCGGGCGCAGCGTGACCCTGGGAGGCCGGTGATGCGCCTCGGCATCATGAGCTTTGCCCACCTCCACGCCGAGGGCTATCTCGGCAACCTTGGCAGGGTTCCCGGCGTGGAGGTCATCGGTTTTTCCGACACCGATCAGGCGCGTGGCCGGCACTTCTCCGAGGTGTTCGGGGTGCGCTGGTTCCAGAGGCACGAGGATCTGCTGGCCGAAGGGCTCGACGGGGCTATCGTCTGCTCGGAGAATGCCCGCCGCCGCGAGCTCGTCGCTATGGCGGCAGCGGCGGGTGCTCACGTCCTCTGCGAGAAGCCCATCGAGGTCACGCTCGAGGCTGCCGAGGCGATGGGTGAGGTTTGTCGGCGGCACGGCGTGCACTTCATGACCGCTTTCCCGATGCGCTTCGACCCGTCCGTCCGCATTGTCAAGGCGTTGCTGGCGCGCGGCGAGTTGGGCGAACTCTACGGCGTGAACGGGGTCAACCACAGCGAGACCCCGCGACATCAGCGCGCCTGGTTCGCCCAGAAGGATCTGGCCGGAGGCGGCGCGGTGATGGACCACACCGTGCACCTGGTGGACCTCTTGCGCTGGTATTTGAACTGCGAAGTCGCCGAAGTCTACGCCGAGGTGGGTAACCCCTTCTGCCCCGGCGAGGTGGACGTGGACACCGCCGGGCTGGTGACGCTGACCTTCGAGAACGGCGTCTTTGCCAGCATCGACTGCTCCTGGAGCCGCCCGACGAGCTATCCGCGCTGGGGACATCTCAAGATGGAGCTGGTGGGGGAGAGGGGAGCGGTGAGCTTGGACGCTCTTGCCCAGGCCATCACCGCCTACTCGGGGAGGCTGCCCCGCAATCCGACTTGGCTCAATTGGGGTTCGGACGCCAACCAGGCGATGCTCGAGGAGTTCGTCGCCAGCATTCGTGAAGGGTGCGAACCAGCGGTGACTTGGCGTGATGGTTATGAAGCCTTGCGGGTGGCGCTGGCCTGTTACGAGTCGGCGGAGCGTGAGCAGCCCGTTGTGTTGAGGCGTGCGTGAGACCACTTCACTGAAACCGGCACGCTGTAGGAACTGCCGACGCCGTCCACTCACTTGACGGCGCCCGAGGTCAGCCCGCGGATGAGCTGCCTCGAGAAGACGACGTAGAGAACCACCACCGGCACCATCGCCAAGGTCAGCGAGGCCAGGACAGCGTTCCAGTCGTTGACGTACTGGCCCAGGAAGACTTGGGCGCCGAGGATGACGGTCTTGGTCCTCTCGGCGGGCGCTAAGATGAGCGGGAACCACAGGTCGTTCCAGATGGGGATCATGTTGAAGACCGCGACGGTGCCGAGGGCGGGCCGGATCAGCGGCAGGACCAGCGTGTAGATGCGGTACTCGCTGGCGCCGTCGATGCGCGCGGCGTCCTTGAGGTCGCGCGGCACCCCCTGCATGAAGAGCGTCAGGATAAAGACGGCGAGGGGAATGCCCTGGGCGGCGTAGACCAGGATCAAGGACCACAGCGTCCCCGCGAGGTTGAGATCGACCATCAGCCTGAGCAGGCTCACCGTGGCCAGGCGAATCGGGATCATGATGCCGAGCGCCAGGTAGAGCGACATGAAGGTGTTGCCGAAAAACTCGTACTCGGCCAGCGCGTGGGCGGCCATCGAGGAGACCAGCAGAATGATGAAGAGCGAGCCGAGCGTGACGATCAGGCTGTTCAAAAAGTAGAGGTCGAAGCGGGCGTTGCTGAGGACGGTGTGGTAGCCCACCGGGTCGAAGGTCTCACGGTTGGGCAGGGCGTAAGGGCTGCCAAAGATGGCCCGGCGGCTCTTGAGGGAGTTGATGACGATGAGCAGCACCGGGAAGAGCGCCAGGGCCGTGTAGCCCAAGAGCAGGAGGTGGGCGAGCAGGATCTGGAGACGCTGGCCTGACCTTCCCACCTCAGTACTCAACCCTCTGCAGGCGGCGCTGCCAGCCGAAGAAGTAGAGCAGGACGCCGGTCATGATGATCAGGAACATGACGCCCGCGACCGTGGCGCCCATGGTGGGGTTGCCGGGCTGGAGCTGCACCCCGAAAAAGGTCCTGAAAAAGAGCGTGCCTAAAATGTCGGTCGAGAAATTCGGTCCGGCCAGCGCGCGCTGGGTGGTGTAGATGAGGTCGAAGGCGTTGAAGTTGCTGACGAACGTCAAGACCCCAACGATGCCCACCGTGGGCAAAATCAGCGGGAACTTGATCCCCCAAAAGACCTGCCAGGCGTTCGCACCGTCCACCCTGGCCGCCTCGACGACCTCCTCGGGAATGCTGATCAAGGCCGCCAAGAAGAGCAGCATGGGGATGCCCACCCACTGCCAGACCGACACCAGCGACAGCGTGACGAGCGCGGTGCTCTCGAGGCCCAGCCAGGGCCTGTTCAGGTGCTCGAGGCCGACGATGTTGAGCGCGTCTTGCGAGATGCCCCAGAGCGGGCTCAAGATGAGCCGCCACACGAAGCCGATCAAGACCACCGAGAGGATGGTGGGGGTGAAGATGAGGGTGCGGTAGACGGCGCGGCCTTGACCTCGTCGACCCTTGAAGCTTTTGGAGCCACGGTGGCTATGAGGTGGCTATGACGGTGGCTATGGGGGTCTGACTATGGTGACCCGTATGGTCTCGCTCGTCTTTAGGATAGGATAATCTAAAGGATGCACCGGGTATTTTTCAGCCTGCTCCTCAGCTTCGGCCTCCTGGCCGCGGGCCAAGGAGGAGATGGTCGGGACGTCTTGCTCCAGGCGCTGGCGCGCTACAGCGAGACCGAGATGCGCAACTTGGAGCGCGAGCAGCGCAATATCTTCTACGGTCAAGACGGCGAGCATCCCACCATGGAGATGCACTGGCGCAGCCTCGTCGACTTCGAGCACCGCCGCCTCGTCAACGAGGACTATGCCGGCGGCAGGGTGATCAAGAGGACGAGCTACGTGAACGGCACGGCCCGCGTCGTCGACCTCGTCACCGGCAGCGTAAGCGAAATGGCCGACGACGAGCACCACTTCGACGGTATCTTGGCGGGCGACGCCACCTGGCCCGCTCGAGGCCTGCCGGAGGCCGTCTACGAGGGTCGGATGCGCTATCTGGACCTCGTCGAGGGCGAGCAGTTCGCCATCCCCGGCGACAGCGACAAGTATCTCTTCGACTCGAGCGGCCACCTCATCGCCCGGGTGATACCGGGTGCGGTCTCGGACAGCGGCGCGCCCACCGACATCAAGCTCTACGAGGACGAGCGCCGGGTGAACGGCTTCTGGTTTTCCTTCCTCATCAGGAGCTATCACTTAGAGGGCGGCGAGGCCACCCTCGTCCAGGAGGTGCACGTGCTCGAGATCAAGGTCAACCAGAACCTGAACACCGCGCACTTCGCGCTGGGCGCGGACTAGCAGGTCAAGCGCGCTGGTAGATGCGCCTCACCCGCGCCCCTAGGCCGGTCAGAAGCTCATAGGAGATGGTCCCGGCGAGCTCTCCCAGGTCCTCGGCGCTCGGCCCCGCCCCGCCCAGGAGTGTGACCCGGTCGCCTACCCGCACGCCTAAGTCGCCTACGTCCACCATGAGCTGGTCCATGCAGATCCGGCCCGCGACCGGGCAGAGACGGCCGTGGACGCCGACTCGAGCCTTGCCGCTCAAGGCTCTTGGGTAGCCATCGGCGTAGCCGATGCGGACGGTGGCGACGGTGGTGGCTTGGGGCGCGTGCCAGAGCGCGCCGTAGGAGATGGCCGCGCCCGCCCTCACCCTCTTGACGAAGGTGACGGGCGCCGTCAGCGTCATGACGGGACGGAGCGCGGCCTCGAGCCCGGCGATGAAGGGGCTCGAGTGATAACCGTAGAGGGCGATGCCCGGCCGCACCAGGTCGAACTGCGCCTCGGGAAAGGCGAAGATGGCCGCGGAGTTGGCGGCGTGCTTGAGGGGGATGTCAAGGCCACGGCGCTCGAGCGCCCCTACCAGCTCGCTGAACGCCCCGATCTGCCGGCGCGTGACGTCCGGCCTGTCGTCGTCGGCGCAGGCGAAGTGCGTCCACAAGCCCTGGACCTCCACCCTCTTGTCGCGGTCGGCGGCCTCGATGAGTCCGGTAACGTCGCCGGGGGGCTTGCCCAGACGGCCCATGCCGGTATCTACCTTGATGTGGACGCTTGCCCGCCGGTCCGCCCGGTCGGCGGCTTCAGCCGCGCTGCCCAGGCTGCTCTCGTCCACCACCGTGAGGGCGACGCCGTGGTCTATGAGCGCCTCGAGCCGCTCATAGACCGGGCTGAAGACGAGGATGGACGCCGTGACGCCGGCGCGGCGCAGGGAGAGCGCCTCCTCGGCCGTCGCCACGCCGAGCCAGGCGACCCCCTCGGCCGCGAGCCGCCGCGCCACCTCGGCGCTGCCGTGGCCGTAGGCGTCGGCTTTGACGGCGGCCATGACGCCGACCCCGGGCTGGAGGCGTTGGCGAACCCGCCCCAGGTTGTGGCTGAGCGCGGAGAGGTCGATGGTCGCCGTCGGCACAAGCTACCGCTCCGCGCGCTTGCTGCGCCGCTCGAGGCGGTCTAAGAGGCTCGAGGCGGCCAGCGTCAGGGCCAGGTAGAGGAGCGCGGCGGTGTTCCAGGTCTCAAAGGTGTTAAACGTCCGCGACTGGTTTTGCCGGGCGAGCTGGGTTATCTCGGTGACCGAGAGGATGGTGAGCAGCGACGAGTCCTTGAGCATGGCGATGAACTCGTTGCCGAGCGGCGGGATGACGATGCGCAGCGCCTGCGGCAGGATCACGAAGCGCATGGTCTGGGCGCCCGTCAGGCCCAGGCTGCGGGCGGCCTCGCTCTGGCCCCTCGGAACCGCCTCGATGCCGGCGCGAAAGATCTCGGCCAGGTAGGCCGCGTAGCCGAGCATGAGCCCCAAGATGCCGCGGGTCAGGTTGGGCAGGTTGACGACGCCCGCGCTGGCGTCGCGCACGGCCGGCGCGATGACGAAGCCCACGTAGATGAGCACGACCAGCATGGGGATGCCCCTCACCAGGTCCACGTAGAGCTCGGCGAAGATGGCCAGCGGGTGCTCGCGGCTCGTCCAGGCGCCGAAGGTGAGGAGCAGCAGCAAGACGGCCAGGACCGCCAGGGTCACGCCGGCGCGACGGTCGGCGTCGGAAAGCAGGGTGATGGTCGCTCCCTGCGCCTCCGGCGCTGCACCCTCCGGCACGAGCGCCCCCGTCGCGCCGCCCTCGGCCAGGGCCGCCAGGGCCGCCTCGCTCGAGGCGAAGCTGCGAAAGGGCCGTGGCGGCGTGCCCCGGGCTTCGTCGATGGCCCGCCGGGGCGTGCCGGCGACGACCGCCAGGTTGCCCTCCTCGGCGCCGACGAGGCTGTAGCTCTGAGACGCCGCGTTGAAGAAGTAGAGGCTTCCGGCCGCCAGAACCGCCGTCAAAACCGAAAAAGTGAGGATGGTCCGCCGGCCGAGCCTCAAGAGGAGCAGCGCGGCGAGCACCAGGCCCAGGACCGAGGCGCCCAGATAGCCCGACAGGGTGGCGACGGCCGTGATCAGGACGCCGGGCCGCAAAAAGCGCAGCGTCTGGGCGTAGCTGGGCTGGGTGAGAAAGAGGTAGAGGGAGGCGGCGCCGATGACGAGCAAGATGAGGTAGCTGGGGCGCAGGCGGCCGAAGACGCCTCCGCGCTTGTCGCCGTGCTTGCGCCGCGGTGCGGGTTGAGACCCGAGCGCGCTTGCCTTCTTCACGTCACCTCCGGGTCCGTTAGGACGCTCTAGTCTAGCAGTCGCGGCCCGGCAGAAAAAAGCCCCAGGCGTGCCTGGGGCCACTGGAATCATAGCTCGTCCTGCCGCTTATTCCGCGGCCTCGCCGCTGAACCACTGTTCGACGAGGGCGTCGAGCGTCCCGTCCTCACGGATCATGGCCAGGCCCGCGTTGATGGGGTCGATGAGCTCGCTGCCCTGCTGGAAGGCGAAGCCGAGCTCCTCGGAGGTGAGGTCGCGGTCGCTGATCTCGAGCTCTCCCGCGTAGAGCTGCACGAACTCCTCGGCGGTGGGCTCGTCGCTGATGACCGCGTCGACGTCGCCGTTCAAGAGCGCCAAAAAGGCCAGGTCGAAGGTGTCGTAGGAGCGCACGTTGGCCTCGCCGGCGAGGTCGGTGGCCTGCGCCTCGTTGGTGGTGCCGATCTGGGCGGCGACGGTATGGTTGCCCGTGCGCAAGGTCTCGGCGTCGATCTCGCTCTGGCCGGCGCGCACCACCACGACCTGGGTAAAGGAGAGGTAGGGCTCGCTGAACTCGACGATCTGGGCGCGCTCCTCGGTGATGGTCACGCCCGAGACGACCATGTCGAACTCGCCCGCGGCCAGAGCCGGAAAGATGCCGTCCCAGGCCGCCGTCTGAAACTGCGGCAGGCAGTTCACCCGCTCGCAGATGGCGTTCATGACGTCCACGTCGAAGCCCACGGTGGAACCGTCCTCGGCGACGAACTCGAAGGGCGGATAGGTGGTGTCGGAGCCGATGGTGATGACGCGGCCGCCGAGGTCCTGGGCGAGATCCTGGGCGAGGCCGAGGCTGAGGCTGAGGGTCAGGGTGAGCGCCGCGAGGAGCGCAAGGGGCTTGGGCATGGTCTTCCTCCTGGAGTAGGGTCTCGACTCGAGGATACCTGAGCCCGTGAGGCAAGACAAGCGCCGGGGCTTCATCAACAGCGCACCCTGTTGTTCGGCTCACTGTTGTTCGGCTCACTGTCGCTCGGCTCGAGGAGGAGGCGCGTCCTTGGCTTAGGATGGTCTCAGGAGGCCACCATGCACATCGGCATCTTCACCGAAGACCACTTCGACGATCGCGAGTTCATCTATCCCTACTACCGGGTGCAGGAGGCGGGCTTCGAGCCGCTCGTCATCGGCCCGGAAGTAAAGGCCTACCGTTCGAAAGAGGGGCTCGAGGTAGAGGCCGAGGCGGCCGCCGCAGAGGTCAAGGCCGACGAGCTCGCCGGGCTCATCGTGCCCGGCGGCTACGCGCCCGACCGCATGCGCAGGCATCCGGCGATGCTCGAGATCGTGCGCACCGTCGACGCGGCGAAGCGGCCGCTGGGCAGCATCTGCCACGCGGGCTGGGTCTTGATCAGCGCCCGGGTAGTAAAGGGCCGCCGCCTCACCGGCCACCCCTCCACCCGCGACGACCTCGAGAACGCCGGCGCCCACTACCACGAGGACCGCATCGTCACCGACGGCAATCTCGTCACCGCTCAGCACTACCGGGATCTGCCCGGCTTCATGGCGGCCTACCTCGAGGTCCTGGGCAGAGGTCCTGGACAAGTGTGACGCCTAGGCGCTTGTGCTCGGGGTGCGCCGCTCGGCCAGGAGCCCCCAGAGGCTCAAGAGCAGCGCCAAGAGGATCATCACCTGAACGGCCACGAACATGTCCTGCAAGCCGGCGACCTGGGCCGCGGCCGAGGCGCTCGGCCCGCCCTCTTGTGCTGCTCTGAGCGCTACCCGCGTCGCCCACAGGGCGCCCAGCGCGGCGATGCCCGCGGTGGCGCCGAAGGTGCGGGTCATGGTCAGGAGGCCGCCGGCGACGCCCAGATACGCCTTGGGCACCGCGCCCATGATGGCGGAGTTGTTGGGTGCCTGGAAGGTGCCCATACCCAGGCCGAGCGGCAAGAAGCGCAGGACGTAGCCGAGCGCGGTGGTCTCTTCGTCCAGGGTGCCGACGGCGAGGTAGCCGCTCAGAATGAGGGCGAGGCCGAGGACGGTGATGAGCCGGCTGCCGAACCTGTCCGAGAGCGCGCCGGAGATGGGCGCGATGACGACCAGGACCACCGGCACGATGGCCATGAGCACCCCGACCTGCCGGGGCGGGTAGCCGAGCACGCCCTCGAGGTAAAAGGGCATCAGGAAGATCGTCCCCGAGATCGCCACGAAGGTCGCCAGCCCGGTGACGAGGCCGATGCTGAGGAGCGTGTTCCTGAAGAGGGTCAGCTCGAGCATGGGCTCCGGCACCTTGGCCTCTGTGACGATGAAGAGCCCGCCGCTGAGGATGCCGAGGGCGAAGAGGCCGAGCACGCGCGGGCTGCCGAAACCCTCCTGCTGGCCGAGGGTGAGCGCCAGCAGCGCAGCTATCAAACTGACGAAGAGCAGCGCCGCGCCCGCAAGGTCGAAGCGTTGCCCGCCTCTAGCCGGCGAGGCCGGAATGAAGCGCAAGGCCGCCAAGGTGCCGAGTACGCCGATGGGCACGTTGACGAGAAAGACCCACTGCCAGGAGAGCGCGTCGACCAGGAAGCCCCCCAAGGTCGGGCCGATGACGATGCCGCTCGACAAGATCGAGCCGCTCACGCCGATGGCCTTGCCGCGCTCCTCGTCGGGAAAGGTTTCGGTCACGATGGCCAGCGACAAGGCGGTGAGCAGCGCCGCTCCGAGCCCCTGCACCACCCGGAAGCCGATCAGCCAGTAGATCGTGGGCGAAAGCGGGCAGAGCAGCGAGCCGAGCGTGAAGATGACGAAGCCGGCGACGAAGAGCGGCTTTTTGCCGAGCATGTCGGCCAGCCGGCCGATGCTGAGGAGCAGCGTGGTGCTCACCATCAGATAGGCCAACACCACCCACTGCACCACCGCGAAGTCGGTCGCGAAGACGCGCACCAGGGTCGGTGTGGCAACGTTGATGCTGGTCGCCATCACGGTCGCCAGAAACGCGCCGGTGCTGACCGAAGCCAGGATGTACCATTTGCGCCGGGCATCGGCCGCGGCGGGCGAGCGGTCAGGAGGTAGGCCGGGGGGCGCCACGAGACAACTAAATCACACTTTTCTCCATAAGTCACACTGTCCCCCAGCGCACTGTAGGAACGCCTTACGCGTTCTCCTGAAAAGGGCCTTCGAAGCGTTGCAAACCTTACCGTGCCTATCCTCTTTTTCGCGTCCCTCCGCTGCGTCAAAATAGCCGTTGGAGGAGCATAATGACGGAGAAAACGACGGAGAAAACGACGGAGAAAACGACGGAGAAAACGAGGCGCGAGCTCGAGGCGCGCGCGTTGGGCAAGACCGGCATCCTGGTGACTCGCCTCGGCCTGGGCCTCTGGGCCGCGGGCGGCGACGAGTGGGGGCCGGTGGACGACAAGGCGTCTCTGGAGACCATCGAGGCGGCGCTGGAGGGCGGCGTCACCTTTTTCGATACCGCCGACGTCTACGGCCAGGGCCACAGCGAGGAACTCCTGGGCCGGGCGATGAAGGGGCGGCGCGAAAGGTTCGTCGTCGCCAGCAAGATCGGCTGGACGGGCTTCGACGGCGCGCGGGGGCGGAGTGCCTACGACACGGTCGATGGGCTCGTCGCCGGCGTCGAGAGCAATCTGCGGCGGCTAGGGACCGATTACCTGGACCTCATCCAGAGTCACATCAACTTTCGCGAGCCGACGATGGAGGTCTTTTTGGAGGGCTTCGCGCGCCTCAAAAAGGAGGGCAAGGTGCGCGCCTACGGCGTCAGCACCAGCGACTTCGACTACCTGGGGGCCTTCAACCATGACGGTGGTTGCGACAGTTTGCAGATCGACTACAGCATCTTGAACCGCACGCCCGAAGCGGAGATTTTCCCCTACTGCCAGGAGCACGGCGTCGCCGTCATCGTGCGGGGACCCTTGGCGATGGGCCTGTTGACGGATAAATTCGACGCCGACAGCGCCTTTCCCGAGGGGGACTTCCGCAGGCGCTGGCAGGAGGTGCCCGAGGAGAGGGAGGTTTATCTGGACGATCTGGCTAAGGTGAAAGCCCTGCGCTCGCTCACGAACAGACGTACGATGGCGCAGTTGGCCCTTCAGTTCGTCCTGGCGCACCCGGCGGTGACGACGGTGATTCCGGGAGCGAAGAACGTCTCGCAGCTCGAGCAGAACCTCTCGGTCGCCTCCCTGCCGCCGCTCGGCGAGGAGGCGATGCGAAAGATCGACGCGGTGACGCCGCCGGGCGGCGGCCGCAAGGTCTGGCCGGCCTAGCGCTCGCCAAGTGGTCCTTGCCAAGTGGTCCTTGCCAAAGCCCGGCGACTCCGTTAAGATGCGGGCGAAACCAAAGACGAGGGGAAAGGACGGCGGATGAAGATCACCCTGCTGACCAACGAGTACCCGCCCTACATCTACGGTGGGGCCGGCGTCCACGTCGAATACCTCAGCCGCGAGCTGCTGCGGCTGGACGGCGGCGCGCACGAGGTGAATGTCTTCTCGTTTGGCGACCAGGCCGAGAGTTCGGGCAAGCTGCGCGTGCAGGGCGTAGAGGCCGGATTCACGTTGCCCGCGCAGGACCCGCGCCACGCCAAGTTCATGGACACCGTGCAGCGCAACCTGGTGATGGCCGGGCTGGTGGGCGAGGCCGACATCGTCCACTGCCACACCTGGTACACGCACTTGGCGGGCTGTCTGGTCAAGCAGCTCAGCGGGGCGAAGCTCGTCTTGACCACCCACTCGCTCGAGCCGCACCGCCCCTGGAAGGTCGAGCAGCTCGGCAGCGCCTACCACGCCTCCTCCTGGGTCGAGCGCACCGCCTATCAGAACGCCGACGGCGTCGTCGCCGTGTCGGAGGCGATGCGCCGGGACGTGCACGAGCTATACGGGGTGGCTGATCACAAGATCGAGGTGATCCCCAACGGCATCGACCTTGCGCACTACCGACCGACGCCGGACGAGGGCACGCTAAAGCGCTACGGCGTCGATCCGGCCATTCCCGCTATTCTTTTCGTCGGGCGCATCACCCGGCAAAAGGGCATCCTTCACCTCGTCAACGCGCTCAAATATTTGCCGCCCGGCCTCCAGGTGGTCCTTTGCGCGGGGGCGCCCGACACGGCCGAGATCGAACAGGAGATGGCCGCGCGCGTCGAGGCGGCGCGCGCGGAGAGCAAGAATTCCATCGTCTGGATCGCCAAGATGGTGCCCAAGGACGACCTCATCGCCCTCTACAGCCACGCCAGCCTCTTCGTTTGCCCGTCGGTCTACGAGCCCTTCGGCATCATCAACCTGGAGGCGATGGCCTGCGAGACGCCGGTGGTGGCCGCGGCGGTGGGCGGCATCCCCGAGGTGGTGGTGGACGGCGAGACGGGCGTGCTGGTGCCGCTCGAGACCAAGGGCGAGGTCGACTTCGAGCCCGCCGACCCGGAGCGCTTCGCGCGCGCGCTGGCGGCGGCCATAGCCGAGCTCATGGGCGACGAAGCGCGGCGCGGGGCGATGGGCCGGGCGGCGCGCGAACGCGCCCTGGCCAAGTTTAGCTGGACCGCGGTGGCGGAGCGGACGGTAGCGTTTTATAAGAGGCTGCTCGAGCTGCCCTCGAGCTGACGCCATGTTCTGTCGGCCTGCCGCGCCTCGTCAGCCCGGCTACCCTTTTTTACCTCGGGGTTGGCCATCACCTCGGGGTTGGACACGCTCTGGACGGTCACCAGGCCACCAATGAGGCGTTTGGAAGATGTTCAGCTCGCCTCATGCCAATTTTCCACGTCCAGGTCTTCGAAGTTGGCATAGTCCCTGACGTTGTTCGTGACCAGGGTGAGGCTATGAATCTTGGCGATGGTGGCGATCTGACCGTCCACGAAGGGTGTGGTCTTGCCCATGCGGGCAAGCTTGGCTCGCTGTTCGGCGTGCCACGCCGCTGCCTGATCGTCGTAAGGCAAGAGGAGGACGGTAGGGCGCACGACCTCCTCGAGATAGCGCGCGATACTCCGCCGCTTGCTCGAGTCGCCTAAGCGGTAGAGGCCATAAAGAAGTTCGTGCCAGACGAGGCTGGCCGTCGCCAGCGTATCGCCGTGGTCTTTGAGCCTCGCTAGAACCCGTGGGTCGGGCGCAGGCCGCAGGGGCTCCGACAAGACGTTGGTGTCCAGCAGGTAGCGAGCCCTCAGAGTGCGACCTCGCGCCCGGTGCTCCGGTCCCGCACTTCGCCGAAGACCTCCTCGATGCCCTCGGCCTCCAAAGACGTGTCCCTTCTGAACCTGACGAGTGCCTCCCAAAACCCGCTTCCGTCCGAGGTGAGGCGCCTGTACTCCGCGACCGACACGAGAACGGCCACGGGCTTGCCGCGTCTCGTCAGCTCGACAGCGCTACCCTTTTCTACTTCGCGGACGAGCTTGGCAAGCTGGTTGCGCGCCTCTATGATGGAGTAGTCTCGAGCCATACCCACCTCCAGTGGCTGTCTGAATGGCTATCTTAGCAAACAGTGAGGGCTGCCAAGTATTCTTTCGCAACCCGTAGGTCTCCAGCACCGCCTTTACAGCCTGGCGGCGATCTCGTCCAAGGCCTCGGGGTTGGCCATCACCTCGCGGTTGGGCACGCTCTGGCCGTTGACCAGCCGCGACACCGCGATCTCCACCAGTTTGCCGCTGCGGGTCCGGGGCAGGCCGCTCACCTGGTAGATGCGCCTGGGCACGTGGCGGGGGCTGGCGCCCTCACGAATCGTCTGCTTAATGCGCTTTTCCAGGTCTTTGTCCAGCTCGAGACCCTCTTGCAAGACCACGAAGAGCCAGATGCTCTCGCCCTCCTCTTCGCGCTTGCCCACCGCCAGGGCCTCGGTGACCTCGGGCAGGGCCTCGAGCGGCCGGTAGATCTCGGCCGTGCCGATGCGCACCCCGCCGGGGTTCAGGGTGGCGTCGCTGCGGCCGTAGATGACGACGCCCTGACCCGTCTTGATCTCGATCAGGTCGCCGTGGCGCCAGACGCCGGGGTAGTCCCCAAAGTAGGCGGAGCGGTAGCGGCGGCCGTCCGGGTCGTTCCAGAACCGAAGCGGCATCGACGGCAGCGGCTCCAAGCAGACGAGCTCGCCGGGCGTGTCGAAAACCGGCTTGCCGTCCTCGTCGAAGGCCGCTAAGGCCACGCCCAGGCCGGGCACCTGGATCTGCCCGGCATAGACCGGCGCGGTGGGGTCGCCCAGCGCGAAGCAGCCGACGATGTCGGTGCCGCCCGAGATGCTGGCCAGATGAACGTCGTCCTTGACCGCCCCGTAGACCCACGCGAAGCCGGCGGGGGAGAGGGGCGAGCCCGTCGAGAGGACGCAGCGGAGCCTGCTAAAGGCATAGTGGTCCTTGGGCCTCAGGCCGGCGGCCCGGCAGGAATGGATAAAGCGCGCGCTGGTCCCGAAGTGGCTGACGCCCAGACGGTCGGCCAGGAGCCAGAGCACCTCGAGCGTGGGATAGCTGGGCGAGCCTTCGTAGAGGACCAGGGTGGCTCCTTGCGCTAAGGCCGAGACGAGCCAGTTCCACATCATCCAGCCGCAGGTGGTGTAGTACATCACCCGGTCGCCCGCGCGGATGTCCGCGTGGAGCCGCTGTTCCTTGTGGTGGTTTAAGAGCGCGCCGCCGGCGCGGTGGACGATGGCCTTGGGCAGGCCGGTGGTGCCCGAGGAGTAGAGGATGTAGAGGGGGTGGTCGAAGGGCAGCGGGGTGAAGCTGGGCGTCCCCTCGTCGTCCAGCCAGTCGTCCAGCCAGTCGTCCCAGCGGGGGAAGTCGGAGGAGCCCTCATCCGCGGAGATCAGCACCACCCCCTCGAGCGAAGGCGTCGCCCCCCGGAGGCGCCTCACCGTCTCCAGGGTCTCGAAGTGCCTGCCGTTGTAGGCGTAGCCGTCCGCCGCGAAGAGCAGCTTGGGCTCGATCTGCGAGAAGCGCGCCTGGGCGGCCTCGAAGCCGAAGTCGGGCGAGCAGGACGAGAAGACGGCGCCCAAAGAGGCGCAGGCGAGGGAGAGTACGACCGTCTCGGGCGTGTTGCTGACATAAGCCGCCACCCGCTCGCCCGCGCCGACGCCCTCACGCAGGAGCGCCTTTTGAGCGCGCGCCACCTGGCGGCGCAGCTCGCTCCAGGAGAGCTGCCTCTCGCTTCCGGCCTCGTCCAGGAAGAGGATGGCAGGCGCCGCCTCGTCGGGTTCGGCCGTGGGGTAGAGCAGGTGCTCGGCGTAGTTGAGCGTGGCGCCCCCGAACCACGTCGTCTCGGGCATGGGGTCGGGGCTCATGATGAACTCGGGCGGCGCGCTGAAGCGCAGCCCGGCCCAGCGGGCGTAGAGTTCCCAGAAGGCGGCGGGCTCCTCGACCGACCAGCGGTGCAGCGCGGCGTAGTCGGGCAGCGAGCGGCCCGTCGCCCGCTGGGCATCTTGCCTGAATCTCGTCATCGCCGCGTCGGCCACGCGCGCGGCCGACGGCGCCCAGAGCGGTTTGTCCATTGCAGGTCTCCTTTGCTTCCAGTCTACCCCGTCGCGGCGTCCGCCTCGAGCCCCTCGAGCGTCGCTACCATAGGCGTGACGGGAGCGCCGGCAGGGCCCGGCTGCTGGACACGAGGCTGCGTCGCTCGCTAGACAGGCACTCAAAATCCTCTATCCTAGAGGTATGACCCTTGGACACGCCCTCAGGCTGGTCGCGGCGCTCGTGACCTTGGTTGCGCTCGCGGCCTGCCTGCCCATCCCCACCACCCGCCTCGACGTGGAGCTGCCCGAGCCCGAGTACGTGCTTCCCCCGGAGGAGGTGAGGGTGGACTACCTGAGCCTGCCCGGCTACCCCGAGCCGCACACGCCGGAGCGCTACAACCGCGCGCTCTACCTGCGCTACTACCGGGGCGCGCAGCCCGCCGAGACCATCGTCGTCCTGGTGCCCGGCATCTCGGGCGGCGCGACCAGCCTGGACGTCTTTGCGCGGCAGCTCGTGGCCAGCAGCGAAGACCTCGAGGTCTGGGCGGTGGACCGCCGCAGCAACCTGCTCGAAGACCGCAGCGTCTTCCTGGCGAGCCTGCGCCGAGGCGACCCCATGCCCGCCTACCACTACTACGTCGAGCGCGCGGGCGAGGAGGACGGCTTCAGGTCACTGCCGCCCGAAAGGCTGGGCTTTATGGCCTACTGGGGGCTCGAGGTCCACTTGCGCGACCTTCACGCCGTAGTGCGGCGCGCCCGCGCGGAGGCCAAGACGGTGATCCTGGGCGGCCACTCGCTCGGCGCCAGCCTCGCCTCCTTCTACGCCGCCTTCGACTTCGGCGAGGCCGCGCCCGAGCCCGGCTACCGCCACATCGACGGGCTCATGCTGATCGACGGCGGCCTCGGCCGCACCGGCGGCTACGGCCGCGACAACCTCTTCGCGGTGGGCCCCTTTTCGCTGGCGCCCACCGCTCCCGAGCTCGAGGCCGGGCTGGGCAACCCCTACTTCAGCCTGGGCCGCAGCCCCGAGCACTACGCCCGGCTCGAGGCGGCCGCGCTCTTGGCCCTGATGGCGCCGGACGAACTCTCGCCCGGCGGCTTCTTCGACTTTCCGGTGACCAACCGCGCCGCGGCCGGCCTCAAGGTGGACGACCACTACGCCCTCGCGACCGCCTTCAGCGCCTCGGTCGGCCACACCGTCGGCGCGGCCTATGCCGGCAACCTCACCGCGGTCATCCTGGGCGGCTTGGAGGGCGTCTACAGCCGCTCGGTGGTCGGGGTGGCGCCGGGTTACGACTACGTGGACTGGGCGCGCGGCGACCCCGCGCGCGAGCGCACCGAGCTGGAGAGCGTGCTCAGGGCCTGGGCCATGCCGGAGACGAACTTCACCGAGTGGTACTTTCCGCTCCGCCTCCTGCTCGACATGTCGCGGCTCGACCTGCGCCTCGCGGACGCCCCCGGTTTCGTGCCTACCCGGAGCGTGCGCACGCCGACCCTGGCGGTGGGGGCGGGGCGGGGGCTGCTGGCCAGCCTGGACGGTTTTTCCGCCTACATCAACGCTCGCCCGGGCACGCCCTTTTCGGCTCACATCCTGCCTGGCCTCACCCACTTCGACATCGTCATGGCCGAGCACAACCCGCTCGTGCCGCTCAGCCTGCTGTGGCTCGCAGGTCTGCCTTGAGCGCCATGTTCCTCGAGCCGCGCAGCCAAACGTCCCTACGGAGCGCTCGAGCAGGGGCTCGAGATGGTGGTCGAGACGCTTCCCCGGAACGACAAGCCATCGTCGTTGCCCTGACCGACCCCTGCTCACTCGTCGCCAGGCTGTGGCCGAGCGGTGACCAGATAGACCGAGCAGGAGTCAAGGGGGCAGCCGAACAGCCTGGTGAAGCGTTCGGGCTGCGAGCGCGCCCACGGGCCAAAGGAGGGCTCCTCGTCGCCGAGCACCACGACGCGCACCTGCTCTCCCTCGAGCCAGTTCAAGAATCGCTCAGGCGAAGCGACGGTGTTGGGCAGGTAGGCGACGCGGCCGCGGCCGTCGGGTCGCCACAACAGGCCCGCAAAGCCAAACGTGCGGTCGTAGCCGAAAGCCTCGCCGTCCCGGACGAAGCCTCGAGCCTCATGCCAGTGGCGCTCGCGGCCGTCGATGCCGCCAAAGGCGGCCGCGCGCTCCGCCGCCGGCATGCGGGCAAGAGCGCTGAGGGAAAGCTGGCTCGGCAAGGTGAAGCCTGGAGAGGCCAGATAGAAGCCCCAGGCGGCCAGCGCGGCGAGCGCGAGGTCCAGGGCGGTTCGCCAGCGCGGCCGCCACAGCTGGGAAACGCATGCCGCCAAGACGAGGAGCGCCGCGGGCAGGGCGAGGCTGTGGCGTGTTATGAACGCCCACTGGGTCGAGAGCGTAGCCGCAGCGACCAGCGCGACCGGCAGGATTACCGCGCGCCCTGGCCGCCAGCGCAGCGCAAGCAAGACAAAAGGGAGCAGGCCAAGGATGAACAGAGGCCCAAAGCCGCCGATGCGCATGCTGTGGCTGTAGCCTTGAGGCAAGGCCAGCCACGAACTTAGCGCACGCCTCAGCGGGCCGTAGTGAACATGAGGCTCGGGAAGCCGATCCAGAATCGTGCCGAGCGGCACCTCGCCGGGTAGCGTGAGCGGCCCGAACTGCACCTGCACCGGCCAGACCGGATTGCCGTACCTCATAAAGTTCTCGACGTAACGAGCCGAGCCGATAGCGAGCACGACCAGCGCCATAGCGAAGACGGTAGGCACGCGCTTCAGGCGGTAGGCGCGGATGAGCGTTGCGGTGAACACGATCAGCAGCGCCACCGGCGCCGACGGCTTGGTCGCGAGCAGCAGCCCTAGCGCGATGGCGCCAAAAGCGGCGCCGGCGCGGTCGAGCGGTCCGGTAACGAAGTAGATCCCCAACAGCAGCAGGGCGGCGTAGCCGATATCGGTGTAATTGCTGGCGAGTTGCAGCGCGGTGACCGGAACGGCCAGGAAGAGGAGGCTCAAGGCGACCGCGCGGCGCGGGCACCCCGCCGCGCGCGGTCAGCGCGGCGATAGCCAGGCACGCCGCCAGGCCAAAGGGCAGCTGGGCGAGGTCGATCAGCGTGTCGTCGGGCAGGAGAAGCCGCCACCACACGAAGTAGAGGTCCACCGCCAGCGGGTAGGTGTTGATGTAAGGATTGTTGCTCGGAATCTCACGGAGTCCACCGCTCTGGATGGCATCGTGAACGATGGGCAGGTGGTGGCCGAGCGCGTCCCAGGCCCACGGAACGAGCAGGTAGGCGGCCCACGCGGCGACGCCGAGGACCTGCTCGTCACCATGGACGCGGACGACACCATGGACCCCGGGCTTATTCCCGCCATGCTGAGGGCGGCCCTAGAGGGCGCGGACCTCGTTATCGCCTTCCGCTTCGCCGGCGGAAGCGAAGCGGGGGTTCCCCGGCTGCGCAAGCTCTATTCCCGTGCGGCGCGCCTGCTGATCGCCGGCATGTTTCCCCTGCCGGGCGTGCGAGACTATACCTGTGGCTTTCGCATGTACCGCGTTTCACTCCTCAGTGAGCTCTCGAGGGTCAAGCCAGGCCTCTTCGATGCTGCGGGCTTCACCGCTCCCACGGAACTGCTCCTCAACCTGTCGCACCTCCGGCCCAACGTCGCCGAGGTTCCCCTGCATCTGCGCTACGACCGCAAGGTGGGGCGGAGCAAGATGCGCGTCGTCTCGACGCTGTGGCAGTACCTGCGGCTGCTCTTGCGCCTCAGGTTGGGCAACGGCCTCTTCGCTGCTCGCCCCCGGCTGGAAGAGGAGAAGCGCGGCTAAGGTAGGCTGGTGATCGTTGATTGACAAGTCAAAAAGGCCGGGTCGCGGTAGCGGCCCGTCAACTGGAGCTAGGTGTGGCGAAAGGAAAGCGCTATGAGCGACAAGACCGCGCAGGCAGACCATCCGATCCTGGAAACCATTCGGCAGCGCTGGAGCCCGCGGGCCTTTGCAGACCGGCCCGTCGAGCGGCACAAACTTCTGAGCGTGCTCGAGGCCGCGCGCTGGGCCGCCTCGGCGGGTAACGAGCAGCCCTGGCGCTTTATCGTGGCGAGCAGGGGCGAGCCGCAGGCCTACGCCAAGCTGCTGGCTTGCCTCGAGGAGAAAAACCAGAGCTGGGCCGCCTCGGCGCCGCTGCTCATGCTGGCCCTGGCCAAGGGGCACTTTCGCGACGATGAGGCGGGCGCGAACCGCCACGCCTGGCACGATGTGGGGCAGGCGGTGGCCACCCTGAGCCTTCAGGCGACCGCGCTCGGCCTCTACGCGCATCCCATGGCGGGCTTTTATCCCGAGCGCGTGAGGGAGGCCTACGCCCTGCCCGCCGCCTTTGAGCCCGTCGCGGCCCTGGCGCTGGGCTATCTGGGCGACGCGGCGACGCTGCCCGAGGACCTGCGGCGGCGGGAAGCCGCGCCGCGCCGGCGCAAGCCTCTGAGCGAGCTGGTCTTAAGCTGGGGCGAGCCGGCCTCCTTGACGGGCGCGGAGGCCGCTCCTCCCGGCGGTTGACCTGCCGAGGATTGCAGCATTCGGTGCATTTCCTTCGCGGGTTTGCCTTGGGCGCCGACGGTGTCTTGCAACGGTGTCTTGCAGAAGCCCTTGAAGGTCGGGGAGTTCAAGGAGGTGCTGGGCAGGCTGAAGCTGTTAACTGGGGAGGAGTTGGAGGCGTGACCGTTCTGGCTCCTCTATTCCTCCAGGTACGTGTACCCCACCAGCTCGGCGTCGTAGTTTTCGATGAGGTCGCGTGCCTGCTCCTCGCTCAGCGTGCCCCTGCCCCTGGCCTCGTCGGCCTCCTGGCCTATCCAGCGGTGCAGGTCCGACGCTTCGTAGCCCATGTTCTCGATCACCCGCCGCGCCTTTTGACCCCGAACGAAGCGCTCGAGCTCGTACTGGCCGTCGCCGGTCACGCGCACATGCGCCTCGTTCACCCGGCCGAAGAGGTTGTGGGCGTTGGCGAGCACGTCCTGGTAGGCGCCGGTCAGGAAGATGCCCAGGTAGTAGGGCTCGTGCGGTCTCAGGTTGTGGAGCCTCAGGGTGTCCTTGACGTCGCGCAGATCGACGAACTTGGTCATCTTGCCGTCACTGTCGCAGGAGATGTCCACCAGGGTGGCGTCGCGGCTGGGCTCCTCGTCCAAGCGGCCGAGCGGCATGACCGGAAAGAGCGCCTGGATGGCCCAGTGGTCGGGCAGGCTCTGGAAGAGGCTGAAGTTGCAGACGTACTTGTCGGCCAAGAGCCTGGGCAGCGTTCCGAACTCCTCGGGCACGTAGTCGATATCCTTGATGACGCGGGCGATCTTGACCAGCACCTGGTTGAAGAGGTTTTCGATGTGCGCCCGGTCCAAGAGGGTCAGGTAGCCCAAGTCGAAGAGGTTGTGCATGGTGTCCTTGTAGCCAACCGCGTCGTGGTAGATCTCGCGGTAGTTCTTGACCGAGACCGTCCTCAAGAGGTCGACCATCTCGTGGACCAGCGCGTGGGCACCCTCGCCGGGCTCGGGCAGCCTGAGCGGTTCGCGGCTGGGGCCGATGGCGTCGATGACCGGCAGGACCACCACCGAGTGGTGCGCGGTAAGCGCCCGCCCCGACTCGGTGACGATGACGGGGTGCGGCGTGCCCGTCTCGGCGCAGGTCTCTAAAATGCTGTAGACCACGTCGTCGGCGTACTCCTGCAGGCCGTAGTTGGCCGAGACGTAGAAGGTCGTCTTCGAGCCGTCGTAGTCGACCGCCAAGCCACCGCCCACGTTCAAGTAGCGCATGGGCACGCCCATCTCGCGGACCTCGACGTAGGCCTGCGCCGCCTCGCGCACCGCCACCTTGATCTTGCGGATGTCGGTGATCTGGCTACCGATGTGGCAGTGGAGCATCACCAAGGAGTCGAGCATGTCCCGCTCGCGCAAGGTCTCGACCACGTTGATCAGCTCGGTGGCGTTGAGACCGAACTTGGCGTCGTCGCCGCCCGAGGTCTCCCACTGGCCCGAGCCTTTGGCGTGGAGCTTGAAGCGCACCCCCAAGGCCGGCTTGACGCCGAGCTCTTTGGAGAGGCGCAGGACGCGGTGCAGCTCGCTGTACTTCTCCAAGGTGATCACCACGTTCTTGCCGATGAGCCGCCCGCGCAGGGCCAGGCGGATAAAGTCGTCGTCCTTGAAGCCGTTGCAGCAGAGCAGCGACTCGGGGTGAATGTCCTGCACCAAGCAGAGCGCGAGCTCGGCCTTGCTGCCGGCCTCGAGCCCCGTCTTGAAGCGCGCGCCGTACTCGGCGATGGTCTCGACCACCACCCGCCGCTGGTTCACCTTGATGGGAAAGACGCCCTGGTAGTGCGCGCCGTAGTCGAACTTTTGAATGGCCCTCTCAAAGGCGCGGTTGAGTTGCTCCAAGCGGTTTTCGATGATCTGCGGGAAGCGAAGGATGAGCGGCAAAGCGTGACCGCTCGAGACGAGGTCGTCGATGATGCGCCTCAAGGCGACGTTGTCGCCGCGCCCGTTGCCGTTGTCGCCACTGCTCCTGGTCGCGGGCCGAACGTGGACGAGACCGTCCTTCACGTGAAAATAGCCGCTGCTCCAGTAGGGGATCCCGTAGAGCTCGGCGGCGTCGGCCTCGGTAAAGCGGCTCGTCTCCAGTGTTCGCTTCAAGCTGATGTCCTCCTTGCGCTCAGGCTTTGAGACCGTCTTTTTATGGTGTCACAGGGGGCCCCTGAAAAACCGATGCGAGCGTTACTTTAGCACGAATCGACAGGCGCGTCCCTGCTGTTCGCGACGCCAGGATGCCCTGGTTTTGACCGAGTTCAAGTACCCTACACGGTGCAGCGGCAGCCGCAACTGAGGGCGATCTCCACCGGCGACACGTGCCGGCTGGCGCCACCCTGCCGCACGTGCAAGACCACCAGGGTGTAGGGGTTAAAGACCACCACGTCCTTCACCCCCTGCGACAGGTAGAAGTGCGGGCCGAGCTCCAGGTCCTTGGCCTCATAGCCCCTGCTGATCACCTCGATGACCGCTTCCGGCACGAGCGTCACCGCCTCTTCCTCCTCCTCGGGTTCGCGGCGGAAGAGGGAGATGTCGGGACGCTTCAAGGAGCCGTCGGGAAAGCTCACGTAGACACCGGCGACGTGGAAGCAGGCGCAGCGATCACGATCGGCTTCTGAAGCAGGAGAAATCGTCGCGCGAATGCGGTCCACAGCCTTTTGATGCTTGTAGACGGGGTGCGGTTCCCAGATCGGCAAGCCGCCGACGATTTCCAAGCGGACGCCGAGCTCGTCAGCGCGGAGGAACTTTGGGTCCACCTTCATCTTCTAAAGATACGCGGTCTTAGGCGCAGGCGGATTTTCTCACTATTCCAAGAGGACGTGATTCTTTCGGTCACGGATGCACTTCCCGCACTATCTTTCTAACGCCTTTCATAAATACTTGAAAGCTGTGCGAACGGTTATGGGCATTGGCAAGTGATAGGTGGGGAGCAACGGCTCTTGAACCTGCAATTTGCTGGTGCTCAGGGATCAATCTTAACAATACATATTTGGCATTGTTGAGGTTGTCGGGTTGCCAGAAATTGCCGCGAGTTTGTAACGTGGCCAGGCTGTTCTTTTGGTAAGCAACCCCTACCGCCTGCAAATCCCCCAGAAACCATGATTCTAATTGGTGGCAGGCAATTCTGACGAGACTGTCGGGTTTGCCTGCATGTTCACACAACTGAACAAGGTGTGTTTTAAGAGTATGGCAATCGTTGCTATCCTGGTCATGAATGATGATAAAACGAGCAGGTCTATTCCACGCACGTAATTTTCGGGTTATAGAGCCTTGCAGGTCACTTTTGCCCTCATGCGGAATGATGCGATAGGGAATCGATTCTGGAATAAGTTTAGGTAGTACGATTTCAAGAACTTCTTTCATGGAGCGCTCTTCAGTCATGAATACAAGCTCTGGAGACGGTAGGTAGTTTATGTGGGTTATGGATAAGCCCCTTCGAATAACCCTTGTCGCCAAAGCGTACCAAGAGAATCGCCTTCCGCCACTAAATTGCGGAGCAGTTCGTCATTCTTAGTTCGCTCAATAACTGTGAATCCCTCTTTCTTTTGTAACCAAAAGACTTCGTTTAGGTTGATACCATTTAAAAAGTCTGGAGAGTGGGTCGATACAAATACCTGGCCACCACGTCGGGCGTAATCACGAAACTCTTCAGCCAACTCCTGTAAAAGTTCCGGGTAGAGTTGATTCTCGGGTTCTTCAATACATAGCAACGGGTGTGGACTAGGGTCATGCAGTAAAATCAGATAAGCAAACATTTTTATGGTTCCATCGCTGACATATCGTGCGATAAAAGGATCCTTAAAGGAGCCGTCTTGAAAGCGGAGGACGATTCGGCCATCCTCTGTTTCTGTAGCCTCCACTTTTTCTACGCCGGGAACGCGCTGAGCTATCTTTTTAAGGACTTTATCAAACACATCCCGATGATCTTCGAACATGTATTGTGCAACCAGTGCCAGATTATCACCACGTGAGGACAGGTGTTCGGCGTAACCTGCTTCTTGGCTTGGACGCGCATCAGATATATGAAAATCCGATACATGCCAATTTTCGATAAGTCTGCGAAAATCACTAACTACTCGAAAGCGCTGAAATTGCCCCAAACCTTTAATAGCTAGAATATCCGGCGAGTCAAGTTTTTGATGCTCGCGTTGTTCTTCTGCTCCGGGTTTTTCGTATTCCTCTTCATTGGTAATTGCCACCCCCTCACCATTTTGAAAATCAAGGAAGTGCCAAGGTCGTCCTGTCTGTCCTCGACGGTACTTCAGAACCTCCCGTTGAACAATCGGAGAACCGTCCTTCAATCCTATGCTGACTGCGTAGGTGACAAGTGGATCATCAGGTTTTGCACGGAATTTGAGCTCAATTTCAATTGGACCGTCTGTGCCTCTGCTTATTACTTCGCGGTAGTTGCCTCGTCGAGCTAATGCTTGTCTTACATTATGTGTCAGCGCATCGCGTAAGAAGCCAAACACATCAAAAAGTGTGCTCTTTCCTGTACCGTTAGCTCCAACAAAGACGGACATCCTCGGAATATTTTCTAATGTAACGTCCCTAAAGACACGGAATTTCTTGATGGTTAGTTGTTCTATGCGCATAGTTCTAGTCTACTCGAATTTTCGTTCGGCCATAAAAACTGTCCTGCATTGTTTAAGGCAAGAGCTAGTTGAGAGACGCCTTTATGTAAAGAAAGATGCGGTGGAAAGGGACGGATACAGATGGAAACCCTTGTATCCTGTTGAATCCGTCCCAGTCAATCTAACGTGGGCTTCCTACCCACATTTGCTGTAGCCGCAGGTATAGCACTTGAGGCAGCCCTCCTCGGGAACGAGCACGCCGCCGCAACCTTCGGGGCAGGCCGCGCCCTGGGCGAGGACGTTCTCGACACCGGTGGAGACAACCATGAAGAATGCTTTATCCCTTCGTCGCTCACGCGGTACTTGGC
>JALZLY010000152.1 GCA_030858465.1 Deinococcota bacterium | reverse complement strand
GGCGTCTTCGACTCCGGTGTGGGTGGGCTGACGGTCCTCAATGCGCTCAGGCGGGCCTTGCCCTTTGAGAACTTCATCTACCTGGGCGACACCGCCCGCGTGCCCTATGGGGGCAAGCCCCTGGAGATGGTCAGGGACTTCGCCGCGGAGATCGCCGCCCTGCTGCTGGCCAGAGGCGTCAAGGGCCTCGTCATCGCCTGCAACACCGCCTCGGCGGCGGCCTTGCCGGGGCTCGCGGACAGCTTGCCCGTGCCCGTCTGGGGCGTGGTGGAGCCGGGCGTCACGGCGGCGCTCAGGGTGGCGGCGGGGGGCAGGGTGGCGGTTTTGGGCACCGAGGGTACGGTGCGGTCGGGGGCCTACCAGTCGAGGCTCGAGGCGCAGGGTCTTATGACTTGGGCGCGCGCCTGTCCGCTCTTCGTGCCTATCGTCGAGGAGGGCGTGTCGGACGGGGCCATCGCCCGGCTCGTCGCCGAGCACTACCTGAGCGACCGGCCGAGGCTTAGCGCCGCCATTCTGGGCTGCACCCACTACCCCGCCCTGAAGCCCATCCTCCGCGAGGTCTTTGGCCCCGAGGTCGCCCTGGTGGACTCGGCCGAGGAGACGGCGGCGGTGGTTGCCGGGGACTTGGCGCGGCTGGGGCTGGGGCGGCCGGCGGGGGCGGGTACGGCCGGGCATGGTTGGGTCAGGCACCTCGTCAGCGGCGACCTGCCGAGCTACCTTCACACGGCCGGGCGCCTGGGCGCGCCCGCGGGAGCCGCCGAGCGGGTTAGGCTGGGGCAGGGGAGAGGGCATGAGGCAGAACCGACAGCCGCAGAGCATCAGGCCGATCACCGTCACGCCCGGCTATAGCCGTCACGCCGAGGGCTCGGCCCTGGTCGAATGGGGCCACACCAAGGTCTTGGCGACGGTGACCATAGAGGCCAAGCTGCCGCCGCACCTGCGCAACAAGAAGGGCCAGAAGGGCGGCTGGCTGACGGCCGAGTACGCGCTCCTGCCGCGCAGCACCCAGGAGCGCACTCAGCGCGAGCGCCTCTACGCCGGGGGCCGCACCCAGGAGATCCAGCGCCTCTTGGGCCGCGTCCTGCGCAGCGTCACCGACCTGACGCTGTTTGCCAACCAGACCCTGACCATCGACGTGGACGTGCTCGAGGCCGACGGCGGCACCCGCTGCGCGGGCGCCCTGGCGGCCTACGCGGCCATGCACCACGCCGCGGGGCGCCTGGTCGCGGCGGGCAAGCTGAGCGAGTGGCCGCTTCTGTACGAGCTCGGCGCGGTCAGTGTGGGCGTCGTGGACGGTACTACGCTGATCGACCTCGAGTACAGCGAGGACGTGGTCGCCGAGGTCGACCTGAACGTGGTGGCGACCGCCGACGGTCAGCTCGTCGAGGTCCAGGGTGGCGGCGAGACCGGGCCGGTCGAGGCCGAGCGTTACGTGCAGCTCGTGGCGGCGGGCGTCACGGCGGTGCAGGACATCTTGAAGACGGTGAGGCCGATGCTCAGGTGAAGCTGGCCCTCGCCACCGCCAACCCCAAGAAGCTGCTCGAGCTCCAAGAAGCCGTCGCCGCCCTGGGCGCTGAACTCGTCGCGGCGAGCGATCTTGGCATCAGCCGCTTTCCGCCCGAGGACGGCAGCACCTACCAGGCCAACGCCCGGATCAAGGCCGAGTTTGTCGTGTCGCGGACGGGCCTGCCCAGCCTGGCGGACGACTCGGGCCTCGAGGTCGCGGCGCTCGGCGGCGCGCCCGGCGTCCTCTCGGCGCGCTTCGGCGGCGCGCTCACCGACGGCGAGCGCGTGGCCTACCTGCTCGACAGGCTGGGCGGCGTGCGGGGGGAGGGGCGGCAGGCGAGGTTCGTGTCGAGCCTCGTCCTGGCGACGCCGGGCGGCGCGGTCTACGCCTTTGAGGGCACCTGCGCGGGCGAGATCTTAGAGGAGCCGCGGGGCGCGGGCGGCTTCGGCTACGACCCGGTCTTTTACGCTTGTGACCTCGGCCGCGGCTTCGGCGAGGCGAGCGCGGCGGACAAGCGGCGGGTCAGCCACCGCGGCCGCGCCGTCCGGGCCTTCCTGGCCTGGGCGGCGACGCTGGAAGGGCAGCGGGCGCTGCGGCCCGACAGTGAACCCGACCTGACAGTGAACCCGACCTGACAGGAGACCCATTCCAAGAGGGCTACAATACGGGCCATGACCAGGCGCTTTTAGCCTGTGGCCTGCTCGTGAAGCCCCGCGACATCCGCTGCTCACGCTTTTCATGCGCTTCTTGCGTCTAATCGCCTTTTGAGGGGCTGTTTCGGGGCTATAGCCCCGTCCGTTCTCAGGTCAGTTCTTGCAAAAGTTCTTATGGAGGTCCAGGTTGAAGTATTTGTCGAAGGTTATCACGCTGGTTTTGGCTGTGTTCCTGAGCACGGTGACCGCTCAGGCGACCGCCCAGGTGACTGCTCAGGTGACTGCGCCCACGGGCACGTCTGCCATGCCGGAGCGCATCACCACCGGCTCGAGCAGCCTGCAGGGCGAGGCCCGCGAGGCCCTGGCGCGCGCCGAGGGCGTGGCCCAGGAGGCCCTCAGGCTCTACGAGCGCCACAACGTCGACTTCGCGCTGTGGCGCCAGGCCATCGCCGCGGGCCAGCGCGCCCAGCGCCTCGCGCCGGACGAGCCCGCGCCGCTGCGCTTTCTGGCCGAGGCCTATTCGGTCACGCTCTTTTACGCCCGGGCCTGGGACCTGTGGCAGCGCTATGAGGCCGCCGGCGGCCACCTCGACGAGGACGCCCAGGCCATGCTGGCCGTGTCCGGCAGCCAGCTCGCCTACAGCCGCTACGCGGCGGGTGACTTAGACGGCGCGCTCGACCTCTACCTGCGGGTGATCGGCTACGCGCCGGACAACCTCGAGGCCCACGTCTGGGCGGGCAGGATCTTACTCGAGCTGGGCCAACCTGACAGCGCCGCGCACTACTGGGAGGAGGTCTTGCGCCTCGACCCGAGCGACGCCCGCGCCGAGTATTTTCTGGCGCTCGCCCGCGACCAGGCGCGCTGGGGCGTCGCGGCCACCACCGCCTTTTACGAGGGCGTGCGCCTCTACGAAGCGGGCGACTTGCGTCAGGCCCAGCTTCAGTTCGCCCGCGCCGGCGAGAGCAACCGCGGCTTCACCGAGGCCTGGGCCTGGCTCGGCCGCAGCTATTTCGAGCAGGGCAGCTACCGTGACGCGCTCACCTACTACCGCCGCGCCGCCAACCTGGCGCCCGACAACGAGACCTACCGCTACTTCGCCCAGGAGTCCGAGCGGCGCATGCGTGAGTAGCGGGGTCGGGTTTCAGGGGTTGGTAAAAACCCCGCCCTAGATCTGGATGGTGACTCTGGCCCCTTCGCCCAAGAGGTGGATGGTGTCGGTAAAGCGCAGGACGCGGGTCTGGTAGCCGGCCGAGACGGAGTGGGTGCGGGCGCCGTCCTTGAAAAAGCGCACGCCCTTAAGGATGTCGCCGTCGGTGATGCCGGTGGCGCTGAAGACGATGTTCTCGCCGGGCGCCAGGTCCTCGGTGAGGTAGACGGTCTCGGTGTTGGCGCCCATCGCCTCGAGCCGCTTTTGCTCTTCGTCGTTGCGGGGTTTGAAGCGGCCCTGGATCTCGCCGCCCAGGCACTTGAGCGCCGCCGCCGCCAGGACGCCTTCGGGCGCGCCGCCGGTGCCCATCACCGCGTGGACGCCGGTGCCGCGCACCGCCGCAGCCAGGGCGGCGATCACGTCGCCGTCGCCGATCAGCTTGACCCGCGCGCCCGCGCGCCTCACCTTCTCGAGCAGCTCCTTGTGGCGTGGCCGGTCCAGAATCACCACGGTGAGGTCTTCGACCCGCCGGTCTAAGCTCATGGCGACGGCGCGCAGGTTGGCCGCCACCGGCCAGGTGATGTCCACCTTGCCCTTGGCGGGCGGGCCCACGATGAGCTTTTCCATATAGGTGTCGGGCGCCTTGAAGAGGCCGTCCTTTTCCGACATGGCGATCACCGCCACGGCGTTGTTGACCATGCGCGCGGCGATGCCCGTGCCTTCGACCGGGTCCACCGCGATGTCCACCGGCCAGGCGCCGCCCTCGGCCTTGCCGACCTTCTCGCCGATGTAGAGCATGGGCGCCTCGTCGCGCTCGCCCTCGCCGATGACGATCTCACCGTCGATGTCGAGCTCGTTTAAGACCCGGCGCATCGCGTCGACGCCCGCCTGATCGACCAGATCGGAGTCGCCCTTGCCCGAGACGCGGCTGGCCGAAATAGCGGCCTGCTCGGTTACCCGGACGGTGTCGAGCACCAGTGCGCGTTCCATATCCATACCTTGCCGCCTTTCTCACAGCTTCTTTACAACTTCAAGTCATTCTTGCACGGGACGGGAGGCCGTGTGGCGTCTACGCGGCAGGTATACAACGCGTCGAGTCCGGCGGGCGGGAACCGGCTAGGAGGGTGGCGCGAGCCTCTTGATGATCCTGGCGGGGTTGCCGCCGACGACCGCCCCGGCGGGCACGTCTTTCGTCACCACTGCGCCCGCAGCGACGATGGCTCCGCCGCCGACGGTGACGCCCGGGTTGATCACGCAGCGCCCGCCCAGCCAGACGTCGTGCCCGATAGAGACCCCTTTGCCCAGCTCTGGCCCGGCGGCGCGCTCGGCCGCGTCCAGGGGATGGGTCGCGGTGTAGACATGCACCCCCGGCCCCATCATGCAGCGGTCGCCGATGCGCACCTCGCAGACGTCCAGGACCACGCAGCCAAAGTTGGCGTAGAACTTGCTGCCCACGTGGATGTTGTAGCCGTAATCGCAGTAAAAGGGCGGCTCGATAAAGCTCCCGGCGCCGACGCTGCCGAAGAGCTCCGTAAGAAGCGCCAGACGCTCGGCCTGCTCGCTCTCCGAGAGGCCGTTGAGCCGCCGGGTCAGGCGTCTGGCACGTTCGCGCTCGAGGACGAGTTCGGGATCCGAGGCGTCGTAGAGCTCGCCGGCGAGCATCTTGGCCTTTTCGCTGCGCGGAGGTCTCATCTTGGAGGTCATAGCGCTTAGCGGCCTTGCATCGCCTGGTGGCGCTCGGCGAGCTTGGCGGCCACCTCGCCGCCCGTCACGCCCGATTCGCGGAGCAGCAGCACGAGGTGAAAGAGCAGGTCGGCGGCCTCGTCTACGAGCTCGCCGCTGTTGCGCTCGAGCGCCGCCACCACGGTCTCGCCCGCCTCCTCGACGACCTTTTGCGCGATGCGGCCGAGACCCCGCTCGTGCAGCGAGGTGACGTAGGAGCCCTCGGGCAGGTCGCGCAGGCGCGCGGCGATGACCCCTTCCAGGAGGGCCATCACCTCGCCCAGAGAGGGGGGCTGAGCCTCGCCCACGCCGCGGTAGAAGCAGGAGCGCTCGCCGCTGTGGCAGGCCGGGCCGGTCTGCTCGACGCGGTAGAGCAGCGCGTCGGCGTCGCAGTCGTAGCGCAGCTCGGTGAGCTTCTGGACGTTTCCGCTGCTGGCGCCCTTGCGCCAGAGTTCGTTCCGCGAGCGGCTGAAGTAGTGGGCCTCTTTCATTTCCAGCGTCTTCTCGACCGCCTCGCGGTCCGCGTAGGCCAGCATCAGCACCTCGCCGCTCTTGGCGTCCTGGGTGACGACGGGAACCAGGCCGCGCTCGTCGAAGGCGAGGTCGGGAAGCGTGGGGTCGAGACGGGACTCGTTCATCTGCTCAGTCTACCGCGCCTCAAAGAAAGGGGACGCTGCTTGAGCGAGAGCGCTGCTTAGCCGAGCGCCCCGTCCAGGTCGGCGATGAGGTCGTCCGCGTGCTCGAGGCCGACCGAGAGCCTGAGCAGGTTGGGTGGCGTCTGCGAGTCCGGCCCCTCGACCGAGGCGCGGTGCTCGATCAGGCTCTCGACCCCGCCCAGGCTGGTGGCGCGAGTGAAGAGGGTGACGCGCGCCACTACTCGCATGGCCGCCTCGGCGCCGCCCCGCAGCTGCACCGACAGCATGCCGCCGGAGAGCGCCATCTGCCGCTCGGCCAGCGCGAACTGCGGGTGGGACGCCAGGCCGGGATAATGCACCGCCTCCACCCCCTCGTGCCTTTCTAAAAACTCCGCGACTCGCAGGGCATTGTCCGAGTGGCCGCGCATCCTATAGGGCAGGGTGCGGACGCCGCGCAGGGTCAGCCAGCAGTCGAAGGGCGAGGGCACGGCGCCTTCGCTGCCCTGCAGGAGGCGGACGCGTTCGAAGACCCCATCCTTGCGCCCGGCGACGACCGCGCCGCCCAGGACGTCGCTGTGGCCCGAGAGGTACTTGGTGGTGGCGTGGACGACCAGGTCCGCGCCGAGCTCCAGGGGCCGCTGGCCCATGGGGGTCGCCCAGGTGTTGTCGCAGGCGAGCAGGAGACCGTGGTCCCGAGCGAGTCCGGCGACGGCGGCGATGTCGGTGAGCTGCAAGAGCGGGTTGGAGGGCGTCTCGAGCCAGATCAGCCTCGTCCTGGGCGTCAGCGCCGCCCCGACCGCCCCCAGGTCGCCGCTGTCCACGAAGGAGACCCCCAGGCCCCAGGGCGCTAAGACCTCGCGCAGGAGCTTGCGGATGCCGTGGTACATGTCCAGGGGCGCGACGACGTGGTCGCCGGGGAGAAGCGCCCGAAAGACCGCCGCCGCGGCCGCCGAACCCGAAGCGAAGGCTGCCGCGGCCTCGCCGCCCTCCAGGGCCGCCAAGCAGGTCTCGAGCGCGCTGCGGTTGGGGTTGTCCGTCCGGGTGTAGACGTAGCCGCGCGGATACGACCCGTCCGCGTCGCGCTCGAAGGTGGTGGAGAGGTGGATGGGTGGGGTGACGGCGCCGGTGGCCGGGTCGGCCTCGCCCCCGGCGTGGACGGCGAGGGTCTCCAGTTTTCGTTCAGCCATCTTTTTCGCAGCCTCTCCAGAGCGTCTCGAGTGTCCTTCTCACGGTAGTCCAGTCTTCGTCAGTTAGGCGGCCGAGCGTGCGCTTCACGAGGTGCTTTTCCAATGTGGTCAATTTGTGCAGCCGCACGGTCGAGGGGAGAAGCAGCCCGGCCTCATGCCAATTCGTGAGCTTTACGTCACAAGCTTCCCCGGCTTCCCGACTGGTCACCCGGGCCACCAAAAGATCGGGATCGCCGGTGTCGAGAAGCACTAGGGCAGGACGCTGTTTTGCCCGCACACCGTCGCTGAACGGAAAGGCCAACAAGACAAGCATACCTGCCGCATACGTCGCCATAATTCAGTCTAAGGTGTCGTAGACAGCGTCGGCCTCGCTGTAGCCCGCCAAAAACTGCTCTTGGCTTAGCTTTGACCACGCCTGTGCTTCGGCCCGATCCCCTGCTTCCTCGACGAGAAGGAGGAAGCGAGCCGACAGGCCCGGCTTGAGAAGTCTGGCAATCTCCTCAGGCAGCTCGAGATGGCCTTCTCGCGTGACCCTGACGGGAGCTTCGTAGGCTTTCATGGGGCCAGTGTAGCATGCCGACTTATAGCCGCACGTGTACCCCACCTTGTGCCAAGGCCTCCTTGACCTGGGCGACGCTGTACTCTCCGCTGTGAAAGATGCTGGCGGCCAGGGCGGCGTCGGCCTCGCCGCGGGTAAGCACCTCGAGCATGTGCTGTGGCCCGCCCGCCCCGCCCGAGGCGACGACGGGGATGTCCACCGCTCTTGCCACCGCGCGCGTCGCCTCAAGGTCGTAGCCCGCCACGGTGCCGTCGGCGTCCATGCTGTTTAAGACGATCTCACCCGCGCCGAGTTCTTGCCCTTTGACGGCCCAAGCGATCAGGTCGAGTCCCGTGTTCTTGCGGCCTCCGGAAACGTAAACTTCCCAGCCCTTGCCGCCCACGCGCCGCTTGGCGTCGATGGAAAAGACCACTGCCTGCGAGCCGTAGTGGTCGGCGGCCTCTCTCACCACCTCGGGACTAGCGACGGCGCCGGAATTCACCGACACCTTGTCGGCCCCGGCCAGGAGCAGGGTGCGGAAGTCCTTAAGCGTCCTCACCCCGCCGCCGATGGTGAGCGGCATAAAGCACGCTTCGGCGGTTCTGGCCGCGACCTCGAGGATGAGCTTGCGGCCCTCGTGAGTGGCGGTGATGTCGTAAAAGACCAGCTCGTCCGCGCCCTGCGCGTCGTAAAGCTTGGCGAGCTCGACCGGGTCGCCCATGTCGCGGTGATTTTCAAAGAACTTGACGTTTTTGACGACGCGGCCGTTTTGCACGTCCAAGCAGGGGATGATGCGCTTGGTTAACACCCTTAGATCATACTTCCTGGTGACTTGGATGATAGCTGATCTGCGCGTTCCACGGGGTGAGGGACTAGGTAACGAGGTACGCTAGAATGGGTGCGTGAGGCTCGAGATTCAAAGCGCCCTGGACGAGGTGGTCGCGGCCATTGTTTCAGGCTGGAGGCCCCACAAGGTGATTCTCTTCGGTTCCCATGCCTACGGTGAGCCGGGGCCGGACTCGGACGTGGACCTTGTGGTGGTACTGCCGACTGAAAACCCTCTGGAGACGGCTTGCGAAATCGCGGGGCGCATTCCACATCCCCTGCCGCTTGATATCTTGGTGCGAACACCCGAGCAAATCGCGGATCCCAAAGACCTCATCTCCTGGCTCGCGCAGCATAAGGGTATGCTGCTTTATGCCGCTTGATGTAGCCCCCTGGATTGAAAAGGCTGAAGAGGATTGGCGCGTCGTGAACCTCTTGGTTGAGAGAGGAACAGCGTGGGGTGCAGTGGCATTTCATGCCCAGCAATGTGCAGAAAAATATCTCAAGGCGTTACTTATTACTCAGGGCAACATTCCTCCTAAAAGTCATGATTTGGTTGTGCTGGCTAGATTGACGAGCTTTAGTTGGAATCACGAGGTGCTGGCTAGACTTTCAACCTACGCCGTTGCCTCGCGCTATCCTGAAGCTTTTTTGGGTGAAGCTGAGGGACGGTGGAGTCTCGAGCAACTCGAGCAGCTCCGTCCTCGTTTGAGGGAGCTACTCGGCCTCGAGCCGCCGGGCTGAAGGCTCGCGCCGCGCGGTCAACGCGTCAGCAAGGACAGGATCTCGACGTGGTGCGTCTGCGGGTAGAAGTCGTAAGGTTGGGCGAGCTCGAGCCCGAAACCCGCCGCCGTGAGGTCGGCGACGTCCCTCGCCCAAGTGGCGGCGTCACAGGAAACGTAGATGAGCCGCCTCGCTTTCGAGGCGGCGATGGTTTGCCGCACCCCCTTGGCGAGACCGGCCCTGGGCGGGTCTACCGTGATGAGGTCGGCTTCGGGAATGTCTTGGAGCTTGCGAACGTCGCCCCTTACAAAGTCGACGTTGCCGATCTCGAGCCGCCTGACGTCCTGGATGCCCCGCTTGATGCTGTCGATGTCGAGCTCGATCGCCGTCACCCTCTCGAAGGTTCTTGCCAAGTGCATGGCGATGATCCCGCTGCCCGCGTAGAGGTCGACCGCGTGCTCGCCCCCTCCGGCGATCTCCGAAAGCCGGCCGAAGAGCAAGCCGGCCGCCGGCGGGTTGGGCTGGGCGAAGGAGGTGGCGCTCACGCTCACCTCGAAGGAGCCGTAGGTCTGCAACAGGAGGCGCTGCCCGGCCAGCTTCCGGATGCCGCGCCGGAAGCGGCCGCGCGCGTCGTAGCTGGCGTGGCTGACGCCGCGGATGCCCGCCTCTACCAGCGCGTCGGCCAAGGGCTGAAAATGCCTGGGGCCGCGCTCGCCGATCAGGCAGAGGACGAGGTCGCCCCGACTGTTGCAGCGCCAGGCGAGCTCGAGCACGCCCGGTGGCGCCCCCTGGTCGCGCCAGGTCTCGGCCCACAGGCGCCAGCCCGCGTTGATGCTGTCGTGGGCGACGGGGTCGCGCTCCAAGACCACCACCTCGCGGCTCTCCGGCCGGCGGTAGCCGAGGCCGCCGACGGTCAGCGCCGGCTGCACGGCGTGGCGGTAGCCCCAGGGCGCGGGGGCGGGAACCGTGGCAGGAATGTCCGCCTCGAGCTTGGCAGCGCGCTTTAGCGCGTCGGCGACGACCTCGCGTTTGAGGTCTAGCTGCCGCTCATAGCGGATAAAGCCGTAGTCGAGGCCGGGATGCGCGCTCGCCGCCACCCGGTCGGGGCTGGGCGACAGGGCGTCCTTCACCCGGCCCTGCAAGACCCCGGACCTTTCGGTGAGTTCGGCCTCGACGACCTCGCCGGGCAGGCCGCCCCTCACCAAGGCGACGCGGCCGCTCTCCAGGCGGCCCAGGGCGAGACCGCCGTGGACCATCTGGGTGAGCTCGAGGCGAACCGTCATAGCCGTCATAGCCGTCATTCTACCCGTTCCCACCCGGCTGCCCTCAGCCGCCGTCCGGATTCCCGTCCAGACCACAGGCCACGGCGCGCCGGGTTTGCTATACTAAGATTGTGACCAATCGCTCGCTTCAGGAAATTATCGAACTCGTCATCTTCGGCCTGATCGCACTGCTCGTCGGCCTCGCGGTGCTCTGGGTGACGGGCTGGATCTTCAGTCTGCTCGGCTCGCTCTTCATGATCGTGGCCTCCTTCGTGTGGACGCTCTTGCGCTTTATCCTGCCGGTCGTCGTGATCGCGGCGGTTATCTACCTGATCGTCCGCTACGCGACGAGGGGCCAGCGCCGTTCGGCCTCGTCTACGCGCGCCGCGCCGCGCCCGCCACCCATCAAGACGATCACCGAGCCGGCCGTGACGGAACCGTCGACCGCGCCCAGGGCTGCGGAGCCGCTGAGAGAATCGGTCAGCACCGAGCCGAGAACGGTCGAGGCCGAAGCGGTCCCGCGCCCGGCGCCCACCGAGTCCCCCAGCGACCTCTCCCCCAGCGACCTCTCCTCCAACGATCTCGAGGCGCCCGCGCGGCGCGACCCCAAGGAGCCGGGCGAAGGCTGACCGGCCCGGCGCCCGCCCGAGGGGCGCGGGCGATGTCATCCTCCTGAGGCCGGACGTCACGCCTGATCCCTGCCTGCTCCTCGTGGTTCCGGCCCGGGTTTTCAGGGGACAGCCCCCAGCGCGCCGCCGAGTTGGCCGTGCGCGTCTCCTCCTGGACCGTCGGCCGGAATCTTGACAGCGGGTCTTTCATCGCCATATTATGGCCCGAACTGTGGTATCTTTTCCGACCGCTAGAGGCTTCTAAAGCCATAGCGGTTCTGCCCTTCTTTTGGTAGGGCCGAGGCAACGTTTGGACGAGAGCCCAGCCATGCAGAAGCGTTATGATGGCAATTTCATGATGGAGGTAAGGTGTGAGAAGTTTACGGTATATACTGACGATCTTTGTGATGGCTCTCCCTCTCGGCGTCGCGTTCAGTGTCGCGCAGAGCGACAACAGCTTGCGCCTTGCGACCGACGAGGACTGGGAGACGCTCGACCCGGCCTACGCGGCGGGGGTGCAGACCGGCGCTATGGTCGCCAAGCTCTTCGACGGCCTGATGCGCTACGACTACGACAGCACCGAGGTCGTTCCCAATCTGGCCGAGTCCTACGAGGTCAACGACGACGCGACGGTCTTCACCTTCGCGCTTCACGAGGGGGTGCGCTTTCACGACGGTTCCGAGCTGACCGCCGAAGACGTCAAGTACTCGTTCGAGCGCATCGTCGATCCGGAGACCGCCAGCCCGGTCAACTGGGTCTTGCAGGACGCGAACATCGTCGGCACCCAAGCTTTCATCGACGGCGAGGCTGACGAGATCGGTGGTATCGAGGTGCTCGACCCGCGCACCATCAGGATCAGCCTCGACGCGCCTTACGCGCTCTTCCTCTTTCACCTGGCCATGCCCGCCACGCACGTGGTGCCGCAGGCGGTGGCGAGCGAATTGGGTGACCAGTTCTCTTCCAACCCCGTCGGCACGGGACCGTTCAGGCTGGTCGAGCGGGTGCGCGACTCGAGCCTCAGCTTAGCGGCCAACGAGGACTACTTCGTCGGCCCCCCCCAGATCGACGGCGTAGAGTACCGCATCATCACCGACCCGCTCATCACCTGGCAGGAGTTCACGGTCGGCAATCTGGACGTGTCTGGCGTGCCCGACGCCCTCTTTAACGAGATCACCGAGGACCCGCAGTACGAGGAGATGATCGAGACCACCCCGGAACTCGCCGTCTTCTACTGGGCCTTGAATCAGCGCTTCGAGCCCTTCCAGGACGTGCGGGTGCGCCGCGCCATCGCCATGGCGATCGACCGCCAGGCGATCCTCGAGGGACCCTACAACGGCAAGGACCTGCTCGCCAACTCCCCTATACCGCCGGGTCTGCCCGGCTATGAGGATCTGCTCGGCATCGAGTACGACCCCGAGGGGGCACGGCAGCTCCTCGCCGAGGCCGGCTATGAGGGCGGCTTCTCGCTCACCATCTGGTCGAGCCGCTCGCCCACGACCATTGCCGTCAACGAGCTCATCCAGTTTTTCCTGAGCGAGGTGGGCATCAGCGCCGACATCAATCAGGTCGACTTCGGCACCCTGATCGACGCGGCCATCGCCGGCACCGCGCCCGCCTTCCTGCTGTCGTGGTACGCCGACTACGCCGACGCCTACAACTTCTTGCACCCGCTCTTCGTCGCCAGCAACGCGCAGCGCTACGGCTACGAGAACCCCGAGGTGACGGCGCTCGTCAACGAGGCGGCCGGCACTCCCGAGCTTGCGGACCGCATTCCTCTCTACCAGCAGGCCAACCGCCTCATCGCCGAGGACGTGCCCGTGGTTTATCTTCGCTACCCCGTGTCCTACTACGCGGTGCGGCCGGGGGTCGAGGGCATCTTGAACCACCCCATCTTCAACGCCGACAAGTTCATGCTGGTGAACCTAGCGAGCCAACCATAGCACCTCTGAGCCGGGCAGAGGCCTCTGCCCGGCAGCTTATCTTGCCCTAGCCGTGCTGACCTATATCGTTCAACGTCTGCTGCTGGCGATCCCCGTCATCATCGGAGTGAGCCTGCTCACCTTTATCCTGATGATCCTGGCGCCGGGCGACCCGGTGCAAAAGCTCCTGGGGCAGCGCGCCAGCCCCGCGACCGTTCAGGAGCTGCGGGCCCGCCTCGGACTCAACGACCCGCCTTTGCAGCAGTACCTGCGCATCATGGGCAATGTGCTGCGGGGGGATCTGGGCAACTCCGTCATCACCCGGGAACCCGTCAGCCGCGAGCTGCGGGCGCGCTTTCCCGTGACGCTCAGGCTGGCGCTCCTGGCCGTGCTCTTCGCCAGCCTCATCGGCATCCTGGTCGGCGTCATCTCAGCCATCTACCAAAACAGCCTGATCGACCGCGTGGCCATGTTCTTGACCCTGACCGGGATCAGCGTGCCGGTGTTCTGGTACGCGCTCATCGCCATCTTGCTGGTCATTTTCCAGTGGCGCTGGGTGCCGCAGACGGGCATCGGCGACGGCAGCCTCCAGTACTATCTCCTACCCGCCTTCGTCCTGGGCACGCGCGCGGCCGCCTTTATCGCCCGCATCACCCGCTCGTCGATGCTCGAGGTCATCCGCCAGGACTACATCCGCACCGCTCGAGCCAAGGGCCTCAGTGAACGCATCATCATCTATAAACATGCCTTTCGCAACGTGATGATTCCAGTCGTCACCGTGATCGGTCTCGATCTGGCCTCGTTTATCGACGGCGCCTACCTCACCGAGTACGTCTTCAACATTCCGGGGCTGGGCCGCTACGGCCTCGTCGCGCTCCTAAACCGCGACCTGCCGGTCATGATCCCCTTGGTCATCTACACCGCGACGCTCTTTATCGTCGCCAACTTGCTGGTCGATCTGCTCTACGCCGCCATCGATCCGAGAATTCGCTATGACTGAATACCTCTGCACTGACGCTGAAGCCAGCTTCAACGTCAGGGTGAGCGGAGCGAGGACCCGCCGGTGAGCGACCTTGCGCGGGCGGCTAGGGGCCGGTCATGACCGGCGTGAGCGCCCAGCAAGCCGAGGTGGTGTCAGGGGATAAGCCGACTTCGGCGCTGAACCTGGCCTGGCAGCGTATCAGACGCGACCCCGGCGCCCTGCTGGCAGGCTTTGTCATCTTGCTGTTTATCTTCGTTGCGGCCTTTGCGCCGCTGCTCGCCCCCTATGACCCGACCGTGCCGGACCGCGCGGTCGGGTTCCGCACGACGCCGCCGAGTCCGGAGCACCTTTTGGGTACGGACCGGGCCGGGCGTGACGTATTATCACGGCTCATCTACGGCGCGCGGATCAGCCTCATGGTCGGCTTTGGGTCGCAGCTCCTGTCGCTCTCGCTCGGCATCGTCTTTGGTCTCCTGGCGGGTTACTTCGGCGGCTGGACCGATACGCTGATCTCGCGGTTCATCGAGGTCCTGCAGGCCTTCCCGAGCCTACTTTTTATCATCGTCCTGTCGGTCTCCATCGGTCCAGGGCTGCTGACGGCGTATATCGCCCTAGGTATTGTGGGTTGGGCAAGCGTGGCGCGCATCGTCAGAGGTGCCTCGTTGAGCCTCAAAAGCGCCGAGTACGTCGAGGGCGCGAGGGCCCTGGGCGCAAGCAATGGCCGGCTCATCTTTTTTCACATTCTGCCCGGCATCCTGCCCAGCCTGATCGTCATCTATACCATCGGCGTGGGCGGGGCCATCATCGGCGAGGCGACGCTGTCCTTTCTCGGCTTGGGCGTCAGGCCGCCTACGCCCTCCTGGGGTCAGATGATCGCCGACGGCCAGAGCTTCCTGACTTCGGCCTGGTGGATGAGCGTCTTTCCAGGCCTGGCGATCGCCATCGTCGTCATCGCCTTTAACTTTCTCGGCGACGCCTTGCGCGACGCCCTCGACCCGCGCATGCGCTGAGGTGGCACCACCGACCTTCTTTTTAAACCGCTGTAACCCAAGCCAAATCGCACCGGGGGCGGGCTCGCGACGGGCGGCGCAGGTCGGTGGTCTAGTGGCGGCCCCTCGGGTCGAGCGCGTCGCGCAGGCCGTCGCCGACGAGATTGAGGGCCAAGACGGTGATGACGATGGCCAGACCGGGGAAGGTCACGGCCCAGTGGGCGTCGCGGATAAAAGGCCGGGCGCTGTTTAACATGCTGCCCCACTCGGCCGTCGGCGGTTGCGCGCCGAGGCCCAAGAAGCTGAGGCCCGCCGCGGCCAGGATGGCCCCGGCCAGCGACAGCGTGACCTGGACGATCACGGGGCTGAGCGAATTGGGCACGACGTGCTTGAACATGATGCGCAGGTCCGAGGAGCCCGCCGCGGTGGCGGCGGCCACGTAGTCCTGCTCGCGCACCGTCAGGACGGCCGAGCGAGCGATGCGGGCAAAGGCGGGCACGTTCGCCACGCCGACGGCGATCATCACGTTGGTCAGGCTGGGCCCCAAGGCGGCGACGATGGCCAGGGCCAGCAGAAAGGCGGGCAGGGCCAGCAAGATGTCCACGAAGCCCATGAAGAGGCTGTCGAGAAAGCGGCCGTAGAAGCCCGCCAAGAGGCCCATCAGGCCGCCGATAGCGAGCGCGATGCTGACCGAGAGAAAGCCGACCTGGAGCGAGACGCGGCCACCGTGGATGATCCGGCTCAAGAGGTCGCGGCCGAAGTGATCGGTGCCCAAGAGGTGCTCGGCCGAGGGCGGCTGGAGGCGGTTGCGGAGGTTTTGGCTGTTGGGGTTGTAGGGACTGATCTGGTCGGCAAAGACGGCCGCGAAGATGATGAGCGCCAGGGTCACCGCGCCGAAGATCGCTCTCGGGTTGCGGCGCAGACGGCGCATGGCGGGGCTGCTCAAGAAATTCGTGGTGCGGGGGCCGGGCGAGGTCGCGCTGGTCATCTGCTGGTCATCTCAGGTCCTCGTTGGTAACGGGCTCATGCATGGCTGGCTTATGCACGGCTGGCTCATTCATAGCGGGTTCGCAGGCGGGGGTCCAGATAGACGTAGATAACGTCCACCATCAGGTTGACCAGGGCGTAGGTGACGGCGAAGACCAGAACGACGCCCTGCACGACCGGAAAGTCTCTGGCGCGGATGGCGTCCACGGCCAGGCTGCCGATGCCCGGCCAGGCGAAGATGGTCTCGGTGATGACGGCGCCCGAGAGCAGGTTGCCAAACTGCAGGCCGATTACGGTGACCACGGGAATGAGCGCGTTGCGCAGGGCGTGCCGGTAGGTCACGTTGCGCTCGCGGACGCCCTTGGAACGCGCGGTGCGGATGTAGTCCTGCTGGGTCGTCTCGAGCATGGTCGAGCGGGTCATGCGGGTGATGGCGGCGATCGCGCTGGTGCCCAGGGTGATCGCGGGCAGGACGTAGTAGGCCCAGCCGCCGAAGCGCCCCGAGGCAGGCAGCCAGCCCAGCCACACCGAAAAGATGAGGATCATCATCAGCCCTTGCCAGAAGACCGGCATGGCCAGGCCGCCCAGGGCCGTCACTGTGGCGGCGTTGTCGAGCGCCGAGTTGGGCCGGGTCGCGGAGAGGACGCCGATAGGCACGCCGATGGCGATGGCGAGCAGGGTGGCAATCACCGCTAATTCGATGGTGGCGGGCAGGCGCGAGCTTATCTCGTTCACGACCGGCCGGTTCGAGCGGATCGAGCGCCCGAGGTCGAGCTGCACCACCCGGCCCAGCCAGATCGCGTACTGCACGTAGATGGGCTCGTTGAGGCCGAGCCGCTCGCGGATGGCGTCGATCTGAGCCTGGGGCGCGGCCTCGCCGAGCATGAGCACGGCCGGGTCGCCCGGCGTCAGGTGCATGATGCCGAAGACGATGACGCTCACGCCGAGCATGATGGGGACGATCATCACAATACGTTTGACAATATATTGGAACATGCTGTACGCCTACAGTACACCCTCTCGCTGGAAGCTTGAGAAAGGGTGAGGCCGGTCCGGCCTCACCCTTTCGCGTTTGGACTGCGCTACTGCGTCCTGGAGACGTTGTAGAGCCGGTGGTGGCCGGCGGGGTGGGGGACGAAGCCCTGGATGTCCGCCCTCACGCCGTTGTCCTCGGTCGTGAAGATGAGGAAGACCCAGGGGGCCTCTTCCTGGATGATCTCCTGGGCCTCGTAGTAGGCGGCTAAGCGCTCCTCTTCGTCGAGGCTGGTGCGGCCGCGGTCGAGCAGCTCGTCGACGCGGTCGTCGGCGAAGAAGGTGCGGTTGCCGGGGTTGCCCTGCTGGCTGCTATGGAAGAGCGAGTAGAGGCCGTAGTCGGCGTCGCCGGTGACCGTCACCCAACCGAGGATGAACATGTCGTGAAGACCGGCGGCGGTGTCGGAGAGGTAGGCGCCCCACTCGAGCACCTGCACGTCGACGCTGATGTCGAGTTCGCCGAGTTCGGCCTGGACGATCTCGGCGATCTGGATCCGGAGGGGGTTGTCGTTCGTCCACAGCGTGGTCGAAAAGCCGTTCTCGTAGCCGGCCTCGGCTAAAAGCTCGCGGGCCCGCTCGGGGTTGTATTCAAAGGGCTCGAGGTTGGGGTTGGAGCCGAAGACGCGCTGCGGGGTGGGGCTGGTAGCGCGCGTCGCCTGACCGGTGTAGACCACCTCGGCGATCAGCTCGACGTCGATGGCGTGGTTGATGGCCTGGCGGACGCGCACGTCGTCGAAGGGCTCCTTCTGCACGTTGAAGCCGATGTAGGAGGTGGTCAGCGTCTCGACCGACTCGAGCCGGACATTGGGGTTTTCACCACCGCGGAGGCGGTTGGCGTCGGTGGCCTCGAGGGTATAGGCGATATCGACGCCGCCGGTCTCGAGCTCGATGGCCCTGACGGTGCCCTCGGTGATGGGGCGGAAGACGACCCGCTCGGGCAAGACCTCGCCGCCCCACCAGTCGGGGTTGCGCTCGAGCACGAGTTGCGAGGCGGTCGCCCAGTTCACGAAGCGGAAGGGCCCGGTGCCGACGGCGACGGTGGTGCCGTAGTCGTCGCCGGCTTCGGTCACGGCCCGCTCACTGAGAATCGCGGTGGCGCCGTGGGCGAGGTGGCTCAAGATGGGGGCGAAGGGAAACTCGGTGGTGATGCGCACCACCATGTCGCTTGTGGCCTCGACGCTCTCGATGGCGTCGACCAAAAAGGCGGCGGGCGCGGCCGTTTCCGGGTCGCGCAGACGGTTCAGGCTGTAGACCACGTCCGCGGCGGTCAGCGGGTCGCCGTTATGGAAGCTGACGCCCTCGCGGATCACGAACTCGTAGGTGGTGTCGTCTACCTGCTCCCAGGACTCGGCGAGGCCGGGAACGAGCTCCAAGTCCTCGCTTTGTACGACCAGCGTGTCGTAGATCTGCACCCTGACGCGGGCCGAAGGCTGGTCGTTCTGGCCGTGGGGATCGAGCGTCACCGGGTCGGAAGCCTGGCCCACGGTGATCGTCTGGGCCAGCGCGCTGCCGCCAAAGGCGAGACTTAGGGCTGCTAAAACGAGCAAAACTCTCTTCATACATCCTCCTGTCGATTTTGACTCGCTTCCAGGATGCGCGCCTCCACAAAGCCAGGGGGTTGTTCTGGCGTCCGCGCCAGACGATGGAGCTCTGTTGGAGTGCGCCCGCACCCGGAAGGACTGTCAGAGGCAGTTTAACAAAATTACTCGGTGAGGAAACGGGCTCGAGGCTGAACCTTTCTTCATTTCCAGTACACAAGGGCCGTTCGCGAGAGCGTTTAGCCCAGGCGTCCGCGCTGTAGCGGTACTCGGTGAGGTTGACGACCCTTGGGTGCATCTTCCCTTGAGTGCATCTTAGGGACCTCCTTGCAGTTCGATGGTCTGGTCCTCCAGGTTCTGGCCCGCGCCGACGCTGGCCTGGCGCCGGCCGAAGAGCGAAGCGGGGTCGCCGGCGCTGAGCGTGTAGGCGCCCGCCCTCAGGTTGTTCAGGCTGTAGGGCGTCGAGCCGCCCATGAGGTCCAGGGTCACCGTGGCCTGGGTGGCGCTCGGCCCTTCGGCGACGACGCTCAGGCTGTCGCCGGGGCCGGAGAGGCCGAGCGCGCGGTCGGCGCGCAAGACGCCCGCGCCGTACTCCTGAGCGTTCATATAGCTGGGGTCGAAGTAGGCCGAGCCGGTGAGGCGGCTCTCGAGCTGGGAGACGCTCAAGCTCGGCTCGCGGCTGAGCAGCAAGGCGGCCACGGCCGACACCATCGGCGCGGCCATCGAGGTGCCGATGGCGCGGGCGTAGTCGTTGCCGGGCACGGTGCTCAAGAGTCCCTGCGAGGCGTTGCGGCAGTTCAAGAACCTGTCGCCGCCGGGCGCGAGCAGGTCGAGGCCGCCGGGGCCAAAGGCGTCCGCGTCCGGCTGGCCGAAGTTCGAAAAGCAGGAGCGCCGAAAGGCCTGGTTGTGCGCGCCCACGGCCAGGACGCCTTCGGCGGCGGCCGGGCTCTGCACCCGGCCCGCGCCGTCGTTGCCCGCCGCCACCACGATGACGGCGCCGCGGGCGCGGGCGTTGTCGATGGCCTCTTGCAGGGCGAAGGGCATGCTGAAGTTGCCGCCCAGGCTCATGTTGATGACGCGGGCGGGGTTGGGGTTGCTTACCTGCTTGCCGTCGATGGTCGTGACCGGAATGCCCACCGCCCAGTTGAGCGCGTCGATCAGGGTGCTGATCGGTGAGCTGCTGCCGTCGTCGGGGTAGACCTTGATGGGCAGGAGGCGGAGGTTGTTGCCGTAGGCGGCCCCGCTGATGCCCACGCCGTTGTCGCCGATGGCGCCGATCAGACCGGCGACGTGGCTGCCGTGAAAGTTCTGGCTCTGGCCGAAGGTCGGGTCGGCGTCGGTTTGGCTACAGTCCTGGTTGGCGCAGAAGTCGTAGCCCGGCAGGAAGCGTCCTGCTAAGTCCGGGTGCTGAAGGGCGAAGCCCGAGTCGATGACGGCGACCACCACGCGGCTCGTGCCGCCCGTTTCGCGGCCCCAGGCGGCGGGCAGGCCGGAGGCGGCCAGCGCCCACTGCCCCTGGATCTCGGGGTCGTTGGGCAGGTTCTGGCTGTAGACGTAGTAGTTGGGTGTGGCAAAGAGCACCCTGGGGTCCGCCTCGAGCCTCGTGGCCGCCGCTTCCACGTCCGCGCCCGGCGGCAGGGCCACGATGTCCGGCAGGCTGGAGTCGCCCGTCCGCAAGACCGTAAGCGCGTAGTCCTCGGCCAGCGTCTTGACGCTCTGGCTGTAGAGGCCCTCGCCCGACAGCGTTCCCAGGCCGTCCTGGCGGTAGCGCACCAGCAGCTCGCCGGGTGCGTAGGCGGGCCGGTTCATTCCCGCGTCCGTCCCCAAACCGATTGCCGCAGTCGCCGTAGACAGGGTTTCGGGTTCGCCCTGGGCGGCGGTGGTGATGGCGATGGCGGCGTTGGCGGTCGTCACCCTGCCGCCGATGCTCGAGCTGGCCGGCGGCTCTGTGGCTGGCACCCGCATGCTCACGGTGAGTGTCCGCGTGTCGTTCAGGTTGGCGTCGCTGGCGTCTTCGGCCCTGACGGTGATGGTCGCTTGGTAGCTTCCGGGCTCGAGTTCGGCGCGGTCGACGCTGACCCGAACGGCGTCCGCGGCACCCGGGGCGAGCGGTTCGCCCCTCTCTGCCGAGGAGGGATTGACCAAAGTGAGCCAATTCGCATCCACGCTGGCGGTCCAGGTGATGGCCCTGGGGTGGGTGTTGCTGAGGGTGAAGGTAGCCGCGCTGCTGCCTACGCCGAAGTCGAGGGTGGTGGGCTCGAGGCTGAAAGTGAGCTGCTGGGGGGGAGGCGGCTGCGGGACGCGCAGCCGCACGCTGACGCTCTGTGAGCCGCCGTTCGAGGAGACGCTCAGTCTGGCCTGGTAGTCGCCGGGGGCAAGGCCGGTGCGGTTCGCCGTGAGGCTGAGGGCCTGGGCGTCTCCCGCGGCGACGTTCCCGTTCAAGGGGCTGACGCTGAGCCAGTCCGGCTCGCCCTCCTGGTACGTCAGGTTGGCCGACCACTGCAGGCTCGAGCCCGCTTCGCCGCTGTTGCCGACGGAGAGCGTCCGCTGGGTCGCGCCCTCGCCAAAGTCGAGCTCGGTCGCCGACAGCTCGAGCGCGGGCACGGGCTCCGGCGCGGCGACGTTGACGAAGACGGGGATGCTGCTCTCGCCGCCGTTCGAGGAGACGGTGAGGGTGGCGCCGTAGCGCCCCGGCGCGAGCCCGTCGCGGTCTACGCTGAGCGCGGCGGTGCGGCGGTCGCCGCCGGAGGTGCTGCCGCTGTCCGGGTCGACGCTGAGCCAGCCCGAGGCGCTCCCCTGGTAGCTCACGCCGAGCCTCCAGGTGAGCGCCGAACCGGCGTCGCCGCTGTTACGAATCGCCAGGATGACACTTGTCTCGTCGGGCTCAAATTCAACGACGTCGGCGAGTTCGCCGAGCTGGGGCTGAGGCGGCGCGGCGACGCGCAAGCGCACGCGGATACTGTTCTCGCCGCCGTTGGAGGTGACGGTAAGCCGCGCCTGGTAGTCGCCGGGCGCGAGATCGGCGCGGTCTACCGCCAGCGTCAGGGTATCGGCGCCGCCGCCGGAGGTGCTGCCGCTGGCCGGGGTGATGCCGAGCCAGCCCGCGGCTGCACCTTCATAGTTCACCGCGGCCGACCACTCGAGCGTCGAGCCGGGGTCGCCGCCGTTTCTGAGGACGAAGGTCTTGCTCACGTCGTCGGCGTCGAAGCTGAGGTCGCTTGCCGATAGCACAAGCTGAGGCGGCGCGACCACGCGCAGCAGCACGCGGACGCTGGCGTTGCCGCCGTTGGAGGTGACGGTAAGCCGCGCCTCATGGTCGCCGGGCGTAAGATCGGCGCGGTCTACCGTCAGCGTCAGGGTATCGGCGCCGCCGCCGGGGGTGCCGCCGCTGGCCGGGGTGACGCCGAGCCAGCCCGTGGCTGTGCCTTCATAGCTCACCTCTTCATAGCTCACCGAGGCTGACCACTCGAGCGTCGAGCCGGGGTCACCGTTGTTGGTGAGGACGAGCGCCTTGCTCGCCTCTTCGGCCTCAAAGGTGATATCCGCCGCGGCGAGGCTGAGCGCGGGCGTGGCCGGGCTCGAGCAGGCCGTCAAGACGAGGCCGGCGAGTCCGAGCAGCAGGTAGCGAGCCAGAACCCGCGCGAGGTTGCTCGAGGCTAGGTTGCTCGAGCCTAGGGTGGGGTTGACAGTCACTCCGTCCTCCTGACAAGCTTCAAGAGCTGAGTTCCGGCCGCGCACTCCGTGGCGCGATACCTGTTACTGGGTCTATTCACTGGGTCTATCAGCGTCCGTTATCCTTTCCGTCATATTCACGGTTCGTACTCCAGCGGGATGTCCGCCTCGGTCACGCCCGCCCGCAGGGCCAGGCTGCGCGCGCCGCGCAGGCTGCCGGGGCTGTCGGGGCCGGCGCGCAGCGAAGCGTTGCCGGTCGGCAGCCCCGGCAGCGTGTAGGGGAACGAGCCCCCGTAGAGGTCGAGCACGGCGACGCCCGTGCGTTCGCTCCCCAGGCTGCGGACGATGACGGGGTCGCCGGGACCGGCGAGGCCGAGGGCGCGGTCGGCGCGCAAGACGCCCGCGCCGTACTCCTCCGCGCTCATGTAGCGCGCGTCGAAGAAGGCGGTCTCCAGGAGGCGGGCCTCGACCTCCTCGACGCTGAGCTCGGGAAAGCGGCTGAGGATGAGCGCGGCGACGCCCGAGACGAGCGGCGCGGCCATCGAGGTGCCCACCAGATAGCCGTAGGTGTCCTCGGGCACGGTGCTTACGATGGACTGGCGAACGCCGCAGGTCTCGCCGCCGCCCGCGACGATGTCCACGCCGCCGGGGCCGTTGGGGCCCGCGGGCAGGCCGTAGTTGGAAAAGCATGAGCGGGTGAAGGACTGGTTGTGCGAGCCCACGCCGATCACGCCGTCGGCGGCGGCGGGGCTCCAGACGCGGTCGGCGCCGGCGTTGCCGGTCGCCGCGATGATCACCGCGCCGCGCCGCCTGGCCTCGTCGATGGCGCCCTGCATGGCGGTGCTGGGGCGGTCGACGCCCAGGCTCAGGTTGATGACGCGCGCGGGGTTGGGGTTGCGGACGCGCTTGCCGTCGGTGGTGGTGACGCCGAGGCCCGCCGCCCAGCGGATGCCGTCGATAAAGGAGCTGGTGGTGGCGCCGCCGCCGTTGCCGTTGAAGATCTTGACCGGCAAGAGCCTGATGCTCGAGCCGTAGGCCGCGCCGGTCACGCCCAGACCGTTGCCACCGACCGCGCCGAGGGTGCCGGCGACGTGGCTGCCGTGGGCGTTTTGAAAGGAGCCGAAGCTGGGGTCGTCGCTCGTCGGCGTGCCGGCCGCCGAGCAGGAGCCGTTCAGCTTGCTGCAGAAGTCGTAGCCCGGCAAGAGGCGCGGGGCGAGGTCCTGATGCTGAAGGTCGAAGCCCGAGTCGATGACGGCGACGACGACGGGGCTGCCGGCGCCCGTTTCCTGCGCCCAGGCCACGGGCAGGCCCGCCGCCGCGGCCGCCCACTGCTCGTTCAGGAGGGGGTCGTCGGGCAGGGCGGCGGTCCTCAGGTAGTAGTTGGGCTCGGCGTAGCGCACGCGCGGGTCGCGGCTCAGGCTCGCGGCCAGGCGCTTCGGGTCCTGTCCGTCCGGCACCCGGACGAGGTCGGGGCGGCCGGGCTCGCCTGCGCGCAGGGGCTCGAGCAGATAGTCCTCGCCGACCGCCTGGGCGGTGAGGAGGTAGCGAAGGTCGGCCGGGCCGAGTGCCTCGCCGGCCTCGGGGGCGTCTTGGTACTGCACGAGAAGCTCGCCCGGCGCGTAGGCGCCCTGGGCACCGTCCTGTGCCCCGTCCTGGGTAGCGTCACCATCACCCTGTTGTGCGTCACCCTGTTGCGCCGTCCCCGCAGACGCGGCCTCTCCGAACGCCTGGATGCCGAAGGTAGGCGCCTCGATAGCGATCTCGGCGTTGGCGGTGGTGACCCGGCCGCTCACCGTCGCCGGGCCGGCGTCCTCGCGCGGGCCGACCGTCAAGGTCAACGGGGTGGTCTTCTCGAGGTTGCGGCTGCGCGCTAAGACGCTCAGCTCGAGCCTTTGCGGCGGCGCGTCCGCGTCCAGGCTGAAGGCGAGCGCGCTGCTCTCGCCGTAGACGGGAGCGGGGCCTAGCGTCACCTGGACGCCCCGGGCCGCGTCCAGACCGAGCACCGTGACCTCGATGGGCTCGCGGAAGCTCTCGGCGCGCTCGAGTGCCAGATAGCTGCCCCCCGACTCGCCGGGGGCGAGCGAAACCGTCGCCGGAATGGCGCTCAGGCTGAAACTGTCCTCGGGCAGCTCATCGGGCGGGAAACAGGCGCTGAGCAACGAGGCCAGCGCGAGCAGGCAGAGGAGGCGAAAGCGCGTCATACCGGGCAGTCTAAGCGCAAAAACCTTTGAGACATGTAAGGTCTGGCTTCAGCCGCCTTAACAGCCGTGACAGCCTTGACGAGTGTGGCAGCAGCGTGACAGCGCAGGCGCGCGGGGCGGGGTAAAATAAAATGTGACGGCGACGAACCCTTCGGCTACGCTGGAACGAAAGCGCAAGCACGTTGAGGTCTGTCTGAGCGAGCAGGTGAACTTCGAGACCCGCACGACCGGCTTTGAGCGCTTCGACCTGCCCTACCTCGCCCTGCCCGAGCAGGACCTCGCTGGGGTGGACACCGAGACCATGTTTTTGGGCCGCACCCTGCAGGCACCGGTCCTGATCGGCGCCATGACCGGCGGCGCGGAGCTGTCGGCGCGCATCAACAAGAACCTGGCCCAGGCCGCGCAGCACCTGGGTCTCGGCCTGATGCTGGGCTCGCAGCGGGTGATGCTCGAGGACGAGGCGGCGATCGCGTCCTTTGCCGTGCGCCCCTTTGCCCGCGCTACCCTGCTCGTCGGCAATCTGGGGCTGGCGCAACTGAACCGCGGCTACGGCTACGCCGAGGTGATGCGGGCCATCGAAGTCATCGAGGCCGATGCCCTGGCCTTTCACGCCAACCCCCTGCAGGAGGCCTTTCAGCAGAGCGGCGACACCGACTTTTCCGGTATCCTGGACAAGCTCCACGACCTGGTGCCCAGGGTTCCTTACCCCCTCATGCTCAAGGAGGTCGGCCACGGCCTCAGCGCCCGGGTGGCCGAGCGGGTCCGCGAGGTGGGCTTTTCCGCGCTCGACGTGGCCGGCGCGGGCGGCACCTCCTGGGCTAGGGTCGAGGAGTTCGTGCTCTACGGCGAGGTCCGTCACCGCGACCTGGCCGAGTGGGGCATTCCCACCGCCGAGGCGCTGGTGCAGGTTCACGGGGTCCTGCCCGAGATGCCGCTGGTGGCCTCGGGCGGCGTCCGCTCGGGCGTCGACGCGGTCAAGGCCTTAGCGCTCGGCGCGCAGGTGGTGGCGGTGGCCCGGCCGCTCCTCGCGCCCGCGACGGACTCGGTCGAGGCGGTGGTCAACTGGCTCGAGCACTTCATCTGGGAACTCAAGGTGGCCATGTACTGCTCGGGTGCAGGCGACCTCGAGGCCTTGCACAGTCTCAAGCTGATCAGGCGGTAGATTGGCTGACCGAGTGGGTGCCGGGGTAGACTCGGCTATGGACCTGGAGCATATGAGCCTGGAACAGGTGGATTTGGCAGAGGGCGTGAGACTGTGGATTTAGGCATTCGCGGCAAGCTGGCCCTGGTGACCGGGGCCTCGCAGGGGATCGGCCGGGCGGTCGCCGAGAGGCTGGCCGCCGAAGGGGTCAGGGTGGTCTTGAGCGCTCGAGGCGAAGGGCTACTCCATAGCGCCGTCGAGAGAATCCGCCTCGCGGGCGGCGAGGCCTTTGGCGTCGCCGCCGACGTGAGCCGGGCCGAGGGCGTCGCCGCGGGGCTGGCGCGGGTGAGAGAGCAGCACGGCGACCCGGACATCCTGGTCGTCAACGCCGGCGGCCCGCCCGCCGGCCTGGCCGCCGAGATGAGCGACGAGGCCTGGGCCAAGGGCTACGAGCTGACGCTCATGTCGGCGGTGCGGCTGGCGCGTGGCGCTCTGCCGGCCATGCGGGAGGAGGGCTGGGGCAGAATCATCAATGTCACCAGCCTGTCGGTGCGCGAGCCCGTTGCTCGGCTGGCGCTCTCCAACGCCTTTCGCGCCGGGGTGACGGGCTTCGCCAAGACGCTCGCCAGCGAAGTCGCCGCCGAGGGTATCACCGTCAACAACGTCGCGCCCGGCTACACCGCCACCGAGCGCCTGGGCGAACTCTTCAAGGACCAGGAGGCCCTGGATGGGCTCATCGCCACGATCCCCGCCCGCCGCCTCGCCGACCCCGCCGAGACGGCCGCGGCGGTCGTCTTTCTGGCCTCGCGGAGGGCGGCCTACATCACCGGCCAGACCCTCCTGGTGGACGGCGGCCTCGCGGGTTCGCCCTTCTAGGGTCTTTGCCGATAGGGCCTTATGCTAGACTTTGGCTAGCTAGGCTTTGGCTAGCTAGGCTTCGGCTACAAGGTGGGGTGTGGCTGTTGAGGTGTCTTATGAGCGCGCAGGTAGAGACGCGGGCAGCGACCGCGGATGAACTGTTCGACATGCCGGATGACGGCTTCCGTTACGAGCTCGTCGGGGGGGAACTCAAACAGATGTCACCACCGGGAGAGGAGCACGGTATCGTCACTATGGCGATAGGCGCGTCGCTCTATAGCCACGTCAAGGCCAGCGGGCTTGGCAGAGTCTACGCTGCTGAGACGGGCTTCAAGCTGACCTCCAACCCGGATACCGTGCGCGCTTCGGACGTGGCGTTCGTGAGTCAGGGGCGTCTGGACGAGCGGGCGCCGGGTACAGGTTACCGACCCGAAGCCCCGGACCTGGCGGTAGAGGTTGTTTCCCCCAGCGACCGCTACAACGAGGTCGAGGAGAAGGTTCTCGAATGGCTCGAGGCCGGCACGGCTATGGTGCTCGTGGTCAACCCCAAGACGCGCACCGTTACGATGTACCGCTCGCGCCACGACGTTCACGTCCTTACCGAAGAGGACGTGATAGACGGCGCGGACATTGTCCCCGGCTGGACATTGCCGGTCAGCGATCTGTTCGTATAGGCTGTTCGTATAGGCCCCTTGCTCGAGCCCAAACCGATGCGACCGCCGCTAGTCCAGCGCCCACGGTTGTTACCTGTGGCCATCTGACGTGCGGGGACAGCGTTACCTCGTTGTTCTCGCGTTCCTTCTCACGGCGACGTTATGGGGTTCGGCGCGAGCCCACTACGTCATGGACCACGCGCTCGGCGGCGCCGTCCTCTGCGTGGACCCCACTTCGCTGCAGGTCGTCGTGCGCGGCGACGGCAGCGTACCCGACGCGGTCGTCGTGGCGGCCATCTACCGGCGGCTGGCGCGCTACCTGAGGGACGCGCTGGCGCGCTACGGGGTGGCCTATGAAGGGCGTGACTCCTGCGCGGGCAGCCCCAGCTTCGTGCTCCTTCACCTGCTCGTCTTTCACGCCGGCAGCGAGGCTCTGGCCGACGACTACAGCTACACCTATACGGTCTCGGCTCAGGTGGGCGGGCACGCGCTCGGCGCGGCCCTGGCGGTCGAGGAGACGCTGCCGGAGCCTCGCTTCGGGGCCATCTCGAGCTTCATCTACTCCGAGGAGGAGACGGGCCAGTCCTTCCAGAGCTACCTGCCGGGCCTGGCCGAGGCGCTGGTCCGCGACCTCGTCTCGGCCTGGTGGCTCGACAATGCGCCTCTGTCGCCTCGCTCGCCGGTTCTGCCGCTGGCGGGGAGTGTCCTGGCCCTGCTCGCGGCCTTCGTCACCTGGTGGGGGCTCAGGCGCGCCGGCTTCCTGCCCTGGACGCGGCGCCCAAGCGGACCTCGGCCGGCGCAGCGCCGCCGGAGCTGAATTCTTGTACTCGGTCTAAGGTTTGTGTATACTGTCACAAGAGGGCTCGAGCAACTCGAGGAGGTAGTGATGGCGGTAACGGACAAGGGCGTTTCGCAGAGGGGAGGGGGCGGCTTTCTCATCGCGCGCCACCCAGCCGAGAGCATCCTCATCCCCGAGAGCTTCGACGACGAGCTCAAGATGATGGGGCAAACCGCGCAGCGTTTCGTCGAGCGCGAGATCCTGCCCGTCTTCGACGAGATGGAAAGGCTCTCTTATGAGCTTTCCGTCGAGAAGATGCGCAAGGCGGGCGAGCAGGGCCTGCTCGCCGTCGATATTCCCGAGGCTTATGGCGGCTTGGACGGCTCCAAGGCCGCCAGTATGCTCGTCTGCGAAAAGCTCGCCCGTTCGGGCTCCTTCAACGTCACCTTCAATGCCCACACCGGCATCGGCACCCTGCCGCTCGTCTACTTCGGCAACAAGGCGCAGCACGAGACGTACCTGCCGGGGCTGGCGACGGGCGAAAGAATCGCCGCCTACTGCCTCACCGAGTCCGGCAGCGGCTCGGACTCCCGCGCCGCCAAGACCAGGGCCGTTCTCAACGAGGCGGGCACCCATTACCTCCTGAGCGGCACCAAGATGTGGATCTCCAACGCGGGCTTCGCCGACCTCTTCACCGTCTTCGCGCAAGTGGACGGCGAGCTGTTCACGGCCTTTCTGGTCGAGCGGGGTACCTCTGGCCTCTCCTTTGGCGCCGAGGAGAAGAAGATGGGCATCAAGGGCTCGTCGACGCGGCAGCTGATCTTGGAGAACGCGCCCGTTCCCGTCGACAACGTCCTGGGCGAGATCGGCAAGGGCCACCTCATCGCCTTTGGGATCTTGAACATCGGCCGCCTCAAGCTGGCCGCCGGGGCCATCGGCGGCTGCAAGGAGATGGTCCGGCTGGCCGCGAATTACGCCCTGGAGCGCGAGCAGTTCGGCCAGCCGATCGCCAGCTTCGGCCTCATCCAGGAAAAGCTGGGGGCGATGGCCGCCGACACTTTTGCCCTAGAAACCGCCGTCTACCGCATGACCGGCGACCTGGACGCGCGCCTGGCCGGCAAGGAGACGCAAGAGGAGAAGCTCAAAGCCATCGACGACTACGTCGTCGAGTACTCCTTCATCAAGGTCGCCGGCTCGGAGATCTTGGGAGAGGTCATCGACGAGGCCCTGCAGATCCACGGCGGCAACGGCTTCAGCGCCGAGTACTCCGTCGAGCTGGCCTACCGCAACGCGCGCATCAACCGCATCTTCGAGGGCACCAACGAGATCAACCGCCTGCTGACCACCGGCCAGCTCCTAAAGCGCGCCATGAAGGGCAAGCTGGACCTCATGGGCGCCGTCCAGGAGGCGATGGGAGGCGAGCCCGTCAGCGCGGTGGAAGCCCCCGACGGGCTCAGGGACGCCTACCTCGCCGCCGAGAACCTGAAGCGGGCGACGCTCCTGGTGACGGGCTCGGCGGCCATGACCTACGGGCAGGGCATCGAACGTGAGCAGGAGGTGATGGCAAGGGCGGCCGACATGGTCACGGCCGTCTACCTGGCCGAGTCCGCGCTGCTTCGCGCCGAGCGTCTGTCCGGAAGTGGCCGGGGCGAGGTCGCCGGGCTGATGGCGCGGCTCTTTGCCTTTGACGCCGTCGACCGCGCTCGCCTTTACGGCGGCGAGGCACTGCGCCGCATCGGCGGCGCGGAGGAGAGCGCCAAGGACAACCTGGGCAAGCTGAACCGCTTCCTGCCCGAGCACGGCGTGGACCTCATCGGCTTGCGCCGCGAGGTCGCCGCGGCGGTCTGCGAGGCGAGAGCCTACCCGCTCGCCTGAACCGAAAGGCGTGAGCAGAGGGCCCTAAGTCCTCTCCTTGGCTTGTGATTGGCGCGAGGGCCGGTTTCGGCCCGAACCTAGGGCATCGGGTAGCGGCCTGCTAGTGCCCTTACCTCCTCACGCAGCGCCTCCGCGTCCTCGCCGCGCAGGGCGCGGTGGATGAGCTCGGCGACGGTCTCCATCTCCGCCTCGTCGAAGCCGCGGGTGGTCAAGGCGGGCGTGCCCAAGCGGATGCCCGAGGTGACGAAAGGGCTCTCGGGGTCGTAGGGAATAGCGTTCTTGTTGACGGTGATGGTCACCTTGTCGAGTCTCGCCTGAGCCTTTTTGCCGGTGAGCCCCGCCGGCCGCAGGTCCACTAAAAAGACGTGGTTGTCGGTGCCGCCGGAAACGATGCGGTAGCCACGTGCGGCCAGGGCCGCGGCGAGCGCCCGGGCATTGGCGACGACCCTCTCGCTATAGTCCTTGAACTCGGGTTGGAGGGCCTCGAACAGGGCCACGGCCTTGGCGGCGACGATGTGCTCCAAAGGCCCGCCCTGGATGCCGGGGAAGATCAGCTTGTCGATCCTCTTGCCGAGCGCCTCGTCTCCCGACAGGATGAGACCGCCGCGCGGGCCGCGCAGCGTCTTGTGGGTGGTGGTGGTGACCACGTGCGCGTGCGGGAGGGGGCTCGGGTGAACGCCCGCCGCCACCAGGCCGGCGATGTGGGCCATGTCCACCAGCAAAAAGGCGCCGACCTCGTCGGCGATCTCTCTAAACGCGGCGAAGTCGAGGACGCGGCTGTAGGCCGAGGCCCCGGCGATGATCATCTTGGGCCTGTGCTCCAGGGCGAGCCGCCGCACCACGGCCATGTCGATGCGCTCGCTCTCCTTGTCCACGTCGTAGCCGACGACCTTGTAGTGCATGCCGCTGAAGTTGACCGGCGAGCCGTGGGTGAGGTGGCCGCCCTGCGCCAGGCTCATGCCTAAGATGGTGTCGCCCGGGGTTAGCAGCGCGTAGTAGACGGCCATGTTCGCCGACGAGCCCGAGTGCGGCTGGACATTGACCCAGGCCGCGCCGAAGAGCCGCTTGGCGCGCTCGATGGCCAAAGCCTCGAGCTCGTCGATGACCTCGCAGCCGCCGTACCAGCGCTTGCCGGGGTAGCCCTCGGCGTACTTGTTGGTGGCGACGGAGCCCGCCGCCGCCATCACCGCCGGCGAGGCGAAGTTCTCCGAGGCGATGAGCTCGAGCCCGTCGCGCTGGCGCTCGAACTCGCGCTCCAAGAGGGCAAAAACCTCCTCGTCCTGAAGCGCCTCGGACCTGCTCTTGCCGTCCTTGTTGCCGTCCTTGTTGCCGTCCTTGTTGCTGTCTTTGGCTGGACTGGTGATCATGCCTGAGTATAGCAAGCGGGCCGGTCATGCCCCCGTAACCTCGACGGCGTATACGTCTGCGTCAGCGCAGGTCGCCTCCTTGAGCTCGATCTGCTGAACTCGCCTATGGGTCTCGTCTCCGTCTTGCGCGCCATCTCCCTTTGGCTCTAGCCCTGACGGCAGCCGAAAGTCTGCTGCGGCTGCCGTCACGCTTGCGCTCCACAGCTTAGAATAAGGTATGGACTATGTGAATCTCGGCAAGACCGGCCTCAAGGTTTCCCGCCTCTGTCTCGGCATGATGAGCTACGGCACGCCCGAGTGGCGCGACTGGGTGCTCTCCGAGGAGGCGAGCCGGCCCTTCATCTTGCGCGCGCTCGAGGCGGGCATCACCTTCTTCGACACCGCCAACATGTACTCGCTGGGCGTGAGCGAGGAGGTGACGGGCCGGGCGCTAAAGGACTTCGCCAGGCGCGACGAGGTGGTCATCGCCTCCAAGGTCTACTTTCCGATGGGGGACAAGCCGAACCAGGGCGGGCTGTCGCGCAAGCACATCCTGGACGCCTGCGACGCCTCCTTGAAGCGGCTCGGCAGCGACTACATCGACCTCTACCAGATCCACCGCTGGGACTACCACACGCCCATCGAGGAGACCTTGGGGGCGCTTCACGACCTCGTCTCTTCGGGCCGGGTGCGCTATATCGGCGCCTCGAGCATGTTCGCCTGGCAGTTCATGGGCGCGCTCTACAAGGCCGACAGCGGCCTGACCCGCTTTGTCAGCATGCAAAACCACTACAACCTGATCTACCGCGAGGAGGAGCGCGAGATGATCCCGCTCTGTCGGGCCGAGGGCGTCGCCGTCTTGCCCTGGAGCCCGCTGGCGCGTGGCTACCTGACGCGCCCTCCGGGCGCCAAGGAGAGCACTGCCCGCGGCAAGGTGGACGACTACGCGAAGAAGCTCTACACCCGCGAGGGCGACGACGAGGTGGTCGGTCGCGTGGCGGAGCTCGCCGAGCGGCGCGGCGTCAGCCAGGCGCAGGTCGCCTTGGCCTGGCTCCTGCACAAGCCTGTTGTGACCGCGCCCATCATCGGCGCCACGAAGATGCAGCACCTGGACGACGCCATCGCCGCCCTGGCGCTCGAGCTCACCGCAGAGGAGATCGCGCAGCTCGAGGCGCCGTACCGGCCGCACCCGGTCCTGGGACACGGCTACAAGTAGCGCAATGCTGCAATTCGCTCTAGTCATAGCGTCTTCGCTCGTACCAGGTTCCCCTCATGTAGGGGTCTCCTGGAGCTAGCGCAGGTGGCGGTAGACCGCCGGGGTGAGGGAGCCCTCCAAGCGCATCCCGCCCACGCCCAGAGGTCCCGAGAGGATGAGCAGGCCGCCCTTCTTGAAGCGGACGCGGCTGCGGTAGGGGTCGCCGCCGAGGAGCAGCGAGGCCAGCTCGCCGAGGTAGGGCTGGTGGCCTACCAGGGCGACGTGCTCCGCCGCCGGGCCCAGCCCGGCCCCCAACTGCGCCAGCAGGGTGGCGTAGTCGTCGGCGCAGAGCGCGTCAAGCGCCTCGACCTTGCCCTTCGCGCAAGGGCTCAAGGCCTCGGTCAAGGCCGCGGCGGTCTGCCGGGCGCGGCTGTAGGGGCTCGAGAACAGCCTGTCGAAGCGCCAGCCCAAACAGGCCAGGGCGCGGGCCAGCGCCGCCGCCTGGTCGCGGCCCTTGGCGACCAGGGGCCGCAGGCGGTCGTCGGGATAGTCGGGGCCGCGCGCGGCGGCCTTGGCGTGGCGGATGAGGTAGAGGGTCCGCTCAGCCATCCTCGCCTCCCTCTTCGGCCTCCAGGAGCGCTCTAGCGCGCTCGAGCTTGTTCACCGCATTGGGCGAGAGCCTCAGGCCCCCCTGCAGGACTCCGGCAAGGTGGGCCAGCGTCTCTGCGTCGGCGGTGAGGGCCTCGAGCTCGACCTCGCGGAAGAAGGCGCTCGCCCCGCCGCCGGGGCGAACGGCTCGCACCGCATCGAAGGACAGCTCGGCCAGCGCCCTCTCCTCACGGGTGATGACGAAGCGTCGGCGCTCGGCGAAGAGGTCGGCTACGGGCTCCAGGCTGCCGGGGTCGAGGCCGCGCAGGGCCTCGCGCAGCCCTTCCGGCCAGTCGCCCGTGAAGGGCAGCTCGAGCTCCTCGCGGCGGTGCAGGCCGTCCTGGCCCCTGCCCTTGCGCTTCAGCGTGACCAGGCGGGTCTCGCCAAAGCTGCGCAGCCGCAAGGCCAGGCCGGCCAGCTCGAGCGCGCCCGTACGGCTGTCAAAGTAGCGGTCGTGCTGAAGGCGAAGCGGCCGCGCCTCCATGCCGAAGCCCGCCGGACGCAAGAGGGCCTCCAGCGCTGCACCATCGGGCGCTACGATATCGGGAACGTCCCCCTCGAGGGTGAACTTGTACTCGAGCTCGGTCGCCACGGGCCAGCTTACCCCTTATCACCCGTAAGCGCTGCTGCTATAATCAGCCCATTAGACGCAGCGCCGCGAAAGGGGAGAAGATGGAAGCCAGCGTTCGCAACGTCGTCGTCTTGTCGCATAGCGGAGCAGGAAAGACCTCGCTCGTCGAGGCGCTGCTGTACCGCAGTGGCGCCAAGCCCGCCATGGGCCGGGTCGAGGACGGCACGACCGCCTCCGACTTTAGGCCGGAAGAGCAGCGCCGCAAGATCTCCATCTACACCGGCGTCCTGCCGCTGACCTGGCAAGGCCATCCCTTCAACCTGCTCGACACGCCCGGCTACGCCGACTTCGTGGGCGAGATTCGCGGCGCCCAGAACGTCGCCGACGCCGCGCTGGTGGTGGTCTCGGCGGTGTCGGGGGTGGCGGTCGGCACCGAGCGGGTGTGGACGAGCGCGCAGGAGCGGGACCTGCCGATCACCCTGGTCATCAACAAGATGGACCGGGAGAACGCCGACTTCTACCGCACCATGGCCGATGTCACCGCGAGCCTGCCCGGCAACGTCGCCGCCCTGCAGGTTCCCATCGGCCAGGCCGCGACCTTCCGGGGCGTCGTGGACGTGCTCAGGATGAAGGCTTACGCGTGGCCCCAGGGCCAGCCCGAGGAGGTGCCCGTTCCAGGCGAGGTCAGGGGCGTCGCCGAGGAATACCGCGAGCGCCTCGTCGAGGCCATCGTCGAGACCGACGACGCGCTGATGATGCAGTACCTCGAGGACGCCCCCTTAGCCGAGGAGGCGCTCGGGGCGGCCTTTCACCGCGCGGTGCGCCGCGGCGAGCTCACCCCGGTCCTGCTCACCGCGGCGACGCTGGGGGTGGGCGCCAGCCTCCTGCTCGACCTGATGACCGAGGGCGTGCGCCGCCCCGAGCGCCACCAGGCCTTGCTCCTAAAGGACGGCGCGGAGCTCGAGCCACAGGCGCACCCGGGCTTTTGCGCCCGCGTCTTCAAGACCACCGTCGACCCCTACCTCGGCAAGGTCAGCCTGCTTCGGGTGTGGACGGGTACCTTGAGGGCCGGCGACAGCCTCTACAACTCCTCTCAGGACGCCGAGCTCAGGGTGAGCCACCTCTACGTGCCGGGGGGCAAGGACCTCACCGAGGTCAAGGAGCTCGGCCCCGGCGCCATCGGCGCGCTCACCAAGGTAGCGGAGCTGAGGACCGGCGACACCCTCTGCGATAAGGGCCACCTCTGCGAGCTCATGCCCATGCGCCTGCCCTCGCCGGTCATGTCGGTCGCGCTCTATCCCAAGTCGCGCGCCGACGAGGACAAATTGGGTCCTGCCCTGCACAAGCTCTTGGACGAGGACATCACCCTGACCCTGGAGCGCAACCAGGATACCCGCGAGACGGTCCTCTCGGGCATGGGCCACGTCCACTTGGAGGTCGCCGGCGACAAGCTGCGCGAGCGCTACGGCGTCGACGTCTTGACGCGGCGGCCCAAGATCGCCTACCGCGAGACGATCGGCGGCACCGGTGACGCCCGCTACCGCCACAAAAAGCAGTCTGGCGGCGCGGGCCAGTTCGCCGAGGTCGCGCTCAGGGTCGAGCCCCTCGCGCGCGGCGCGGGCTTCGAGTTCGCCAGCGAGGTCGTCGGCGGCACCATCCCCAGCCAGTTCGTGCCGTCCTGCGAGAAGGGCGTCCGCGGCGCGCTGTCGGAGGGCGTCCTGGCCGGTTTTTTGGTGATGGACGTAAAGGCTATCATCTACGACGGCAAGGACCACCCCGTCGACTCCAAGGACATCGCCTTTCAGATCGCCGCGGCGCACGCCTTCAAGGAGGCCATGAAGGCGGCCAGCCCCTGTCTCCTGGAGCCCGTAGCGCTCGTCAAGGTGCGGGTGCCCGAGCGCTTTACCGGCGACGTGATCAGCGACCTCAACACCCGCCGGGGGCGCATCCTGGGTATGGACGCCGAGGGCTCGGTGAGCACCATCAGCGCCCACGTGCCGATGGCCGAGATCCAGACCTACTCCGCCGACCTGCGCTCGATGACGGGCGGCCGCGGCGCCTTTTCGGTGAAGTTGGAGCACTACGCCGAGGTGCCGCAGCACGTCGCCCAGCGGGTCGTCGACGAGCGAGGGGCGCGGGCGCACTCGAGCTAGGCCGCTGAGCCTACAGTTTCCAGGAGTGCAAACTCGGGCAGTGAGAAGACCAGATAAGAAGGCAGGCCGAGTGTTTGCCAAAGCTCAAAGGGCTTGGTGCCCGCTCGAGCCCCCGCCAAGAGGCTGATGACGGTGCCGTGGGCGACGACGACGAGGTTGCCGTCAGGATGCCGCTCGAGCACCTCGTCGATGGCACGGACAAACCGCTCCTGCGCCTCGAGCGCCGTTTCCTGACCGAAGGTCAGCATCTCGGGCTTCTCGAAAAAAGTTCGCATCTTGCTCTCGAAGCCTTGCCTTGTCTCGAAAGGGACATTTGTTCGGTCGTGCTCGTGCAGGTCGTTTGCAACTTTGAAGGGAAGCGAGAGTTCTCCGGCGACGATTTCACCTGTCTCCGTGGCTTTGGGCTCGAGGCTGCCGATGATGACGGCAGGGTCATAAGGGGCGAGCTTTTGGGCAAGTCTTCTCGAAGCGTCCCGTCCTGATTCGGACAACGTCCAGTCTTTGGCCGCTATTTCGGGTCGGAGGTCAGGCATAGCGTGTTTCACTAATATGAGCGTCCGCATGGTGCGACTACGGTAGCATAGACGAGAACATTGGTATCGAGAAACAGCGGCTTATCTGCCGTCATCGCCATAGAGGTCTTCGCGGCTGAGCGACAGGTCTTCAGGCCAGAGACCGACATTGGCGGTGGGTAGCTCTAGAGGAGCGGTCTTCAACTCCGTGTCGATAACGACGACCACCCGGTGTTCTCCCGGAGCTATTTTGGCGGGCAACTCGATCACGAGCTTGCCCTCAGGCGTCACCGTGGCAACTGTATCGATCGTGATCATCGTGCCGTGAGTCTAGCACAAGGTCTCTGCCTGCGGCGACAGGCTGACGACCCTGTGGGGTTTCCAGAAGGACAAGTGGCTGAGGGCGGACCTTGTGGTCCCTTTTCTATGTGGTCCCTTTCTATTACGTCGACCCGGATACGCTCGACTGAATCATAGGAACTTCGTCTCTCAAACGCATTGATGCCTAAGGAGTGGGTCACTGATTGCTCCTCTTTCTCACGACGTTGACTTGAAGGGGTGACCTTCAAGCCGGTTGCCTACCTCTCGCCCCCTCTCTTAATGGGCTCCCTTCTCAGTCCTTGAAGTCTTTCCTGTGTGCTGTCCGCCCGCCCTACCAGGCGCTTCTCAAAGGTCCTGCGCCAGCTTGACGAAAGCTCGGGCACATCGAGCAGCCGCTCGAGCCCCTTGATGTCGTCCTTGTCGTAGTGCATGAGGCGATTCGCCTCCGCGACGGTGAGCCCATACGGGTTGCGGTGAACAAGCTCGAGCGGCTCGCCAGAGCTGACCCACCCCGCTTTCAGGCAGCGGAAGTAAAAGCCGGTAAAACCCGTCTCCTGCACCCATAGGGCGAGCGTGGGCTCCTCGTGACGGGCAGCGAGCTTGAAACACGGCTGACGCGGTTGTGAGACCTGCACGGCGGCACCCCCGACCTCGAAGATGTCGCCGATACAAACGGCCCCTTCAAGTAGCCCCGCAGTGGTAAAGTTTTCACCGAAGGCCGCGACCGGCAAGGTGCGGTTTAGGCGTGAAGACCAGTAACTGTAGTGCTCCTGTGGGTAGGTGCAGACTGCTTTATCCGGCCCGCCATGGTTCTTGGGATCCGCCTGCTCATCGCCCGCGAGCCCGCCCCGGTTCAGCCATACGGCACCTTGCACGGCGGTCTTTATGAAGCTGCTCGGCACCTCTTTCCCGAGGTAGGTAAGGGTGCCGGGTATGCCGACGTTTAGCGAGATGAGCTGTTCGGTCATAGATCCTCCAAAGTATAGAGACGTTAATACCCTTACAGCCGCCCGGCTCAACTTCTAGAGTATAGTCTAGGGGTTAAAATAGTGTATGCCATCTCCTCTTGGACCAACCCGGCAACAAGCTCATTCAGCTCGACTTACCGGAAAAACACAAAAGAAAGCCCCCGGATTTATCCGTGGGGACGAATTTTGTGCTGAGCAAAGCGAAGTATATTGCAATACCTCGCAAGATACTCTATAATGGTGTTTATGCCGACGGCGACC
>JALZLY010000151.1 GCA_030858465.1 Deinococcota bacterium | reverse complement strand
CGGCGCTGGTCTTGGCGCGAGGCAGGTCATCGACTATGCGGCCGACTATGCGACCATCACGGAGATACAGGAAACCTCTAGAGAGGAGGGCAGCTACAGTATTGGTGGGCAGGAGGTGTCCGGCCAATTCGTTACCTATGGCTTCAACATTCTCTACGAAGGAAGCGGACCTCGAGTCCGGCGCCTGCCCCTCGACGTCACGGTGCCGAGCGGTCAGGTCTTCGTCCGCTCCACTCTCGCGGAAAGCCGCATCGAACGCCGCGGCCGGGTCGCGAGTTACGACAACGCCGCTCCTGGCGTGCTCGGCTACGTCTTCAACAACTACCGGCGCACCTTCGAAGAGGCCCGCAGCGCCGCGACGGGGCAGAGCCTGTTCTTGAGATGGACGCTCAACTCCTTTATCATCGCCGCCGCCAAGGTGCTCTCCACCTTGCTGTTCGCCTCGATGGCGGGTTACGCCTTGGCACGACTGCACTTCCCTGGCAAGAACCTCATCTTCATCCTCATCCTCGTCGCGCAGATGATTCCCGGCCAGGTCATCTTCATTTCCAACTACCTCGTCCTTCGCGACGGCATCTGGGGGCTCTCGAGGTTGTGGGGCCAGGCGACGCTGCTCAACAGCCTCACCGGCGTCATCATCTCGGGTCTGGTGGGTGCGGGTGCGGTCTTTATCATGAAGCAGTTTTTCGAGTCGATTCCGCGCGAGGTCGAAGAGGCGGCGATGATCGACGGCACCACCCAGTGGCAGCGCTTTTTCATCGTCGTCCTGCCGATGGCCCGTCCCGCTCTAGGGGCCCTGACCATCCTCACCTTCCAGGGTGCCTGGAACGACTTTTTCTGGCCGTTCATCGTGCTCACCTCTCCCGAAGACATCAAGACTCTGCCCATCGGCCTCTTGAGCTTTCGCACCATCTACGGGGCGGCAGGGGACTGGGGCCTTATCCTGGCTGGCGCGATCATGAGCGCGCTGCCCATCATCATCCTCTTCGTGGTCTTTCAGAAATACTTTCTGGAGGGCGTATCCTACGGGGGTGGCAAGGAGTAAATGAGCCATTAGCTGTTAGTCATCAGTCAAAAGCTAAGGGCTAAGAGCTAAGGGCTCAAAGCTCCCATGTCACATTTACCGCGTTGACGTTTCTATCCCACCCTGAGCAGGTAGGTCATGGACTCGAGCAAAAACCGCGTCTTGAAGGAAAACGACATCTTTCTGGTGGCCGATGAGAGCGGGCAGATTGTGGGCGGCGAGCACGGCCTCTACTGCCGTGACACGCGCTTTTTAAGCCGCTACCGCTGGGATCTGGGCGAGGGCACCCAGGCGCTGCTCGCCTTTACGCCCCGGCCCGACCGCTTCCGCGCGCACCACGCGCGCATCGAAGGGCCGTCGCAACTCGTCGGCTACAGCCGCAGCCTCGAGCTCGAGTCCCGCCTCATGCTGGACACCTTGACGGTCGAGAACAGCAGCGGCGAAGCGCGGACCGTCGAGGTCGCCCTCGAGCTGGCCGCCGACTTCGTGGACATGTTCGAGGCGCGCGGTTGGATGAGGCTGGAGCGAGGCGCCGTCCGCCGCGAGAACATTGCCGGGGAAAACGGGGAGGGCCTGCGCTTCGCCTACGAAGCCAAGGACGGCCTGGTGGTGACGACCGAGCTGCGCGCGTCGCCTCCGCCCGAGGCCGTAGACGAGAGGGGGCTGCGCTTTCGCCTCGAGCTCGAGCCCAAGGAGAGCCGGGTGCTCGAGGTCCGCACGACTGTCCACACGGGCGCCGAGCCGGCGGGCGCGGCGCTGCCTTCCTACGACGACTGGCGCCACGCCTTTAACCTGACGCTCAAAAACCAGCTCTTCCAGGAGGTGATCAACCAGGCCATCGACGATCTGCGGGCGCTGCTCATCGTCACCGAGCACGGGCCTTTTCCCGCTGCGGGTATCCCCTGGTACGTGGCGGCCTTTGGCCGCGACGCACTGCTCACGGCCATCATGATGCTGCCCTGGCGCCCCGACGTAGCCGAGGGGACCTTGCGCTATCTGGCCGCGCACCAGGGCCGGGGCTACGTCGCGTTCCGCGCCGAGGCACCGGGCAAGATCATGCACGAGAGGCGCTACGGCGAGCTGACCCGCCTCGGCCGGACGCCGCACGGCCCCTACTACGGCACCGTCGACGCCACGCCGCTCTTTATCGTGCTCTTGCACGAAACCTGGAAGCACACGGGTAGGCTGGAGCTCGTCGAGGAACTAAAGCCCAGCTGGGAGGCGGCACTCGCCTGGCTGGAAAAGGATGGCGACGCTGACGGTGACGGCTTTTTAGAGTTCGCTCCCGCCGAGGTGGGCAAGGGCTTGGCGGTGCAGTCCTGGAAGGACTCGCATGACTCGATGAGCCACAAGGATGGCTCGCTCGCCCAGGGCGCCTTGGCGGTGAGCGAGGTGCAGGGCTACACCTATGCCGCCTTCATGGCCGCCGCGGACTTCGCAGGGGCGCTCGGCGACGCGGTGCGCGCCGAGGCCTGGCGCGAACGGGCCAAGACCCTTCAGGCGCGCTTTCACCGGGCCTTTTGGCTCGAGAACCTGCAGACCTACGCGATGGCCCTAGACGGCGACAAGCGGCCGCTCGAGGTCTTGAACTCGGACGCCGGCCAGCTCCTGTGGACGGGCGTCGTGCCCCAGGAGGTCGCGCCCCGGCTCGTCAAGACGCTGATGTCGGACGCGCTCTTTTCGGGCTGGGGCGTCCGCACGCTGGGCAGCGGCGAAAGGCGCTACAACCCGGTCTCCTACCATAACGGCTCGGTGTGGCCGCACGACACCGCGCTTATAGCGGGCGGCATGGCTCGCTACGGCTTTCACCAGGAGGCGGCCAGGCTCTGTGAGGCGCTCTACAGCCTGGCGGCCAGCCAGGCCGACAGGCGCCTGCCCGAGCTGGTTGCGGGCTACGTGCGCCAGGACGAGCCGCCGGTGCCCTATCCCGTCGCCTGCCGGCCGCAGGCCTGGGACGCGGCCGCGCTGCTCTACCTCTTGCGGCTGGCGCCGGGTTAGAGGAGCGGTCAGCTTGAATCCTGTCCTTGCTGAGACGAGGCTGGCAGCTGTGAAGATCGGCCAGGCGCCCTCCCAACAGCTGTCCTGCAGCAACAAGCGGCCAGCAACAAGCGGCCATATGTGAGCCAACTTCCGCCGCCAGGCCGGCGGCGGGGGTAGACTCCGGGCGTGAAGCGGCTGGGTCTTTTCGGAGGACGGTTCGACCCGCCGCACTTGGGCCACCTCCTGGCGGCGCAGGAGGCGCTCGAGGCCTTGGCCCTTGACGAGTTCTGGTTCGTCCCCGCCCAGACGCCGCCGCACAAGCCCGCCGTCGCGAGCGCCGAAGACCGCTTCAACATGACGCTCCTGGCGACCGCCTCGCACCCGGCCTTTCGGGTGAGCCGCCTCGAGTTGGGGCGCACAGGGCCCTCCTACACCTTTGACACCGTCATGCGGGTGAGGGAGGGTGACCCAGGGGGTAAACTCTTTTTTATAACGGGGGCGGACGCCTACGCCGAGATCGAGACCTGGCACCGCGCTCCGGAGCTTTTGGAGGCGGTCAAGATGGTGGCCGTGTCGCGGCCGGGCTACGCGCTGAGCGGCTTGCCCGAGTTCTATAGGGACAAGGTCACGCTGCTGGACCGTCTGAAGATCGACATTTCGAGCACGGAGGTGCGCCGGCGCCTCAGCGAGGGGCGAAGCGTGCGCTACCTCGTCCCCGAGCCGGTGGAGAGCTACCTTGACAAACACCATCTTTACGCTGAATAGTCCCTGCAGCAGGCCGAGCATCAGCCCGCACTGTGAGCGGGTGAAGCGCCTGGTGACGCCCGCGCGCTTCGAGCACATCGTGCGCGTGGCGATCCTGGCGGAGACCATCGCCCGGGCCAACGGTTTTTGCGAGGGCGACATCCGCGCCACTGCGCTGGCTGCCGTCTTGCACGACGCGGCCCGCGACCTCTCCGAAGCGGAACTCTTGCGGCTGGCGCCGCCCGAGAACGCGCTCGAGCAGAAGCACCCCTTGGCCGTTCACGGCCGCGCCGCCCGCCGTTTGGCCGAGTCCTGGGGCATCGGCGACCTGCGCGTCCTGGACGCCGTCGAGGGTCATGTCTTCGGCGTCTCGCACGACAACCGCATCGGCATGGCGGTCTACATCGCCGACGTGTCCGAGCCGGGCCGCGGCGTCAACGCCGACATCCGCGAACTGGCCATGCGCGACCTCGCCAAAGCCTACGGCCGGGCGGTCGATTCGAAGGTGCGCTACCTGCGCGCGCAGGGCAAGGCCGTCCACCCCTCCACCTTGAAGGTCCACCGGGAGCTGTATGACGCCGCGCCTGATGCCGTGTCCTAGCCGCCGCGCCCCGGCCCTTGCTCCTCGCCTCGCTCAAGGGGCCGCCGGGGCTGGTATATAATCGCCGCATGGAGGCGCGTGGCTTTAACCGCAACTAGACTCGTCCAGCTTCTGGGCCTGGTGGTGGCCGCCTTCGGCCTCTGGGGCTACTGGAACGCCACCGATCCGGCCGCCCCGGCGCCGCTCGGTCAGGCCGAAGCCGCGCTCGTCAACCCGGGCGGCGAGAGCTTTCAGGCGAGCTTCGTGGTGGCGGGCCGCGACATCGAGTACGATATCCCCGCTCAGGACCCCATCTACCGGGACGGTCGGCTGCTGGGCTTTCGCACGCCCGCTCGAGGCAAGCGCTACGGCAACCGCACCGACAGCATTCTCTATGTGCAGATCGTCGGCAACAGGGTCTACGTGATCAGCATTCCCCGCGACATCTGGCTTCCCCAGCACCAGATCAAGGTGAACGAGACGGTGGGCTATGCCAGGCTTGGCCCCGACGGCTTGCGTCGCGCCGTGAGCGAGATCATCGGTCTGCCCGTCGACTACTACGCGATCGTCAACATCGATCTCTTCGAGCGGCTCGTCGACGCCGTCGGCGGCGTCGAGGTCTATGTCCCTTATCCCATGCGGTATACCGACACGGCCGCCGACCTGCACATAGACTTTGACGAGGGCCTGCACCACTTTACGGGCGCCGAGGCCGCCGACTTCGCCCGCTACCGCTGGGGTCCCGGCGGCGACTATGGCCGCATCGACAACATCAAGCGGATCGGCATGGCTATGCTCGACAAGTTTCGTGCCTTTGAGCTGCGCGCGTTTGTGGGGCTACCCGAGCTGATCGCTACCCTCTTCGATGAGGTCGAGACGAACGCGGACTCGGGCATCGTCAGCGAACTCCTCAAGCGCCGCAACCGCTTAGAGATCGCCGCCGCCACCCTGCCCACCCACTCCTCCGAGGTCTACCGCAACGACCCCAAGCTGGGTCAGGTGCGCACCGCCACCGAATTCGCCAAGTCCGAGGAGGTCGATGCCTTTTTGGCGGCGACCTTCGGCGGCAAAGCGCGGCAGTTGGAGGCTGTGCCCGAGGCCAGCCTGGTCATCTCCAACCGCAGCGGTTGGGCCGGCTTGGAGGATGTGGTCAAGGCCCGCCTGGTCGCCTTTGGCGTGCCCGAGGAGCGCATTCTTACCCAGGAACTCTTTCCCGATGCGCTGCCCACGCGCGTTCAGGCCGAGCGTGAGGACTGGCAGAACGCGGCCTTTTACGCCAACATGCTGAACGTCCAGCGCGCCCAGGTCTACCGCATCAACCGCCCGCAACAGGCTTCACAGCAGGGCTCGCAGCCCTCCCCGGTCGGCCTCGAGCTCATCTTGGGCCAAGATGCGGTCGGGCTGCTGGCCCCGCCGGGTCTCGCGCCAAGCGCGTTCACCTCGAACCGGCGTGAAGGGACAACGAGTAGCCGTGGCCCGTAATCGCTCGCTAGTCAAAGCCCCACCTGGCCACCCCACCTAGCCATTCGTAAGGAAGCCACAGCGGGACGCAAGCTCAGCCTGGAGACTTCAGCCTGGAGACCCTTAGGAGGACATGATCGAAAGCCCTGATCTCAACCGCCAGACCATGCTCGCCCACGTCCAACGCATCGTCGACGCGCTCGACGACAAGCGCGCCGAGGACATCGTGGTCCTAGACCTTTCAGGGGTTTCGGACGCGCTCGACTTCTTTATCGTGGCGACCGGCCGCTCGTCCTTGCAGCTCAAGGCGATGGAGGAGGGCGTCCGCGAAGGGCTCAAGGGCGTCCTGCCGCTGCGCAGCGTCGAAGGGCCGTCCACGCGCTGGATTCTCATCGACTTCTACCACGTAGTCGTCCACGTGATGAGCTCCGAAGCCCGCGACTTCTACGACCTCGAGGGCCTGTGGGCGGACGCAAAGCGGCTCGAGGTCCAACCAGGTTAGGGTCAGGGGTCGGAGGTCGGGGTGATGGGTTCTTGCCGACCCCCCGACCCCAAATCCCGACCCCGCCCTCATGAGGCACTGGTCCGAAGGGGTCGCCAAGAGCTACCTCGAGACGAGGGGTTACCGCATTCTGGCGCAGAACTACCACGTGCGCGGGGCCGAACTCGACCTGGTCGCCCGGCACGGCGACCTGCTCGTCTTCGTCGAGGTCAGGCAGCGCAGAACGGACCGCTACGGCAGCGCCGCCGAGAGTATCGGCCCGGCCAAGCAGGCGCGCCTGCGCCGAGCGGCCCTGACCTTTGTCATGAAGCACTACGGGCGCGACGACGTGCCGCTACGCTTCGACGCCGTCTTGCTCTCCGGCAAGAAAGGCGACTACCGGCTCGAGCACCTCGAGGCTATCTTCTGACACACTGCTGACGCCGGACCCGCGCGTGCCATACTTGGCGTCATGGCCTCTCCCGTTACGGCCTCTCCCGTCCGGCGCCGGCTTCCAGCTCTGGTCACCAGGACGCCGCCGAGCCAAGAGGCTTAAGACCTTTCGAGAAAAAGTCTTAGGACCAAAGTCCTAGTCCGGGATGATGAAAGTCGCTAGCCAGCCCGCAGGCCAGCGTCTAAACTGTAAGACGATGAGGAGAGGAAATGGTGGAGGCAGAGCGTAGGAAAATGGAGGACTCGACGCCGGCAGCGTGGCCGCTGTGGCCGGCGTCGCTTTGTGGCCGCGTCTCGAGGGCGGCGCCAAGGCCGGGCGTGTCGGCTTTGCTTGCCGCCAGGGCCGGCGGCGCCTGCGCGGCGCACAACCCACACCTGGATCATCTCGCTCGTCGTTCGCGGGCTGGGCTGACGGCCGGTACACTTAGACGCGGCGATAAATGCAGCGATAAATGCAGGACAAGCCCTACGGCGGCGAGTCGCCCCGAAACCTTGACTTTTTTTATAGACTACGATGACCAGCAAGCTTAGGCTGTACCTGACTGCAGGCCTGGAGGGCTCTTATTATTTACCACCGGACCATCTTATGACGAAAATCTGGATCAACTCGAAATCCCGCCTGATCGGCGACGCCTTGGCGACCTTGCTCGAGAGGGTGGAGGGCTTCAAGGTTCATACCGGCAGCACCCCTCTGGAGGGAACCGCTCTGGCGATCTGGGACTTGCGCGGTTTCAAGGCGCCCTTCCCAATGCCGCCCGAGACACCCACCCTCGCCCTCATCGACGGCTCGAAGTCCGACAAGATCATCGTCTTGGGCATCGGCTACAGGGGCTACCTGAGCGGCGAGGAGAGCGTCGACGACCTGAAACGGGCCGTCGAGGTGGTCTTAAGCGGCGAGATCTGGGCGGAGCGCAGCCTGATGAGCAGCCTGGTGATGCGGGCGCGCACGCCGACCCTGACCGCCCGCGAAAACCAGGCCTTCAGCCTCTTAGTGATGGGGCTTTCGAACAAGCAGATCGCCCAGCGCCTGGGCATCTCCGAAAAGACGGTCAAGGTCTACGTCTCGGGTCTGCTCGAGAAGCTGGGCGCCAAAAACCGCATGGACCTGGTGATGCACTTCAACAACCGCAAAGCCTTCGAGGAATGACAGAGGAGTGACAGAGGAGTGACAGAGGAGTAACGGGATAGAGGGCGGGGTAGTCGCCGCCAAGAGGTTCAGGTCAAGGGGCAGGAGTGCAAAATGACGGAAGGTGACGGAGGAGACAGCCTCCTCGTGCTTGTGGAGACTTCCCCGGTCGCCGAGCCGCTGATGCTAGCCCTGCCGTAGTGTGGCCGTAGTGTGGAAAGGAAGCCTGTCTTGCGCATCAAGATCTGCGGCATCACCCGTGCCGAGGACGCCCTCAGCGCCGAAAGGGCCGGGGCGGACGCCATCGGTCTCATCTTTGCCAACTCCAAGAGAAGGGTGGGGCTCGAGCAGGCTGCCGCCATCGGCGCCGCCTTGGGGCCTTTCACCGTGCGCGTGGGCGTCTTCGTGAATGCGCCGCTCGAGCTTGTCGAGGCGGCGGTCGAGGCGGCGGGCCTCCAGGCGGTGCAGCTTCACGGCAAGGAGGACGCCGCCTACGCGGAAAACCTGATGGCGCGCGTCCCCGTCATCAAGGCCGTCGCGGTCGGCCCCGGCTTCGACGCGGCCGCCTGGCGGGACTTTCCGGCGCAGGCGCTGCTCGTCGACGGGCTGCTGCCCGGCTCGGGCGAGCCTTTCGACTGGGAGTGGGCGGCGGGGCTCAGGGAGTTTCCCCGCCTCATCCTCGCCGGCGGGCTGACGTCCCAGAACGTGGCGGCGGGAATCCGCAGCTTGCGGCCCTACGCCGTAGATGTCGCCTCCGGGGTCGAGTCAAGTCCCGGCATCAAGGACGAGGAGCGGGTACAAGAGTTTGTACGTGCGGCGCGAGCCGCCTGGCTGTCCCCCTAGTTATCCACAGCAGTTATCCACAACAAGCCACAGTTATCCACAGGCCTGTGGATAACTGTGGATAAGCGCGTCCTCAGCGGTCCAGGTGGGCGCAAGCAACAAATCCCCGTCCTGGACGCACATTATCGACTTACGTTAAATAGTTCACCCTTAACAGATTTCAACCTCCGCTGTCAAGTGGGCAGAGTTATCCACAGGAGGCGCGTGGGGCTGTGAATAGCGTCAGCACCGAAAGGGACGCGCGGAAGGCCAAAAACCGGCCTGCTTGCGCCTCCCCCTTGGGATGAGGGTGGGGTCAAGGGCGAGCGGACGAACACCCGTGGCCCCTTGCGCCGTGGACGCCCGCCGTGTTTCGAGCGCCCTGCCGTGTCTCGAGCGCAGGGGTGGGGTTCGAGCGCCCTGCCTTGGTTCTGCCACGCGGCCTTGTCGTAGACTCTTGGGTGAGGGTATCTTCACCCAGAGACTCCTAAGCCTGCGGAGGTTATAGTGGACATCGTCAAGATCAGCCAGGGGCGGCAGTTTTCGCTCAAGAACGTCAGCAAGCAAAGCCTGCTGCAAGGCGACCTCGAGGTCACCCTCATCTGCTTCGAGGCGGGGCAGCGCGACGAGCAGAGCCAGGAGGCGCACGACAGCGTCTATCAGGTCCTGGAGGGCGAGGTCTTGGTGCGCGTGGGCGGCGAGACCGAACGGCTGGGCAAGGGAAAGTTGCTCAGGATGCCGGCGGGCACCGCGCACGTGCTCGAGAACGCCGGGGGCGGCCTGCTGGTGGTCATGGCGACGACCCGCGCCCAGGGATGAACGCGCTGAAGAGCAAGCTGACGCTGGAGGACCGCCGCAGGGCGCCCTATCACGCCAACAAGAAGGGCTGGCAGGCGCTGGCGGGGGCGCTCGAGGCCGACCGGGCCGAGGTCGCCAAGGGCGGCGGCGACAAGGCCATCAGGCGCCAGCACGACAAGGACCGGCTGGTGGTGCGCGAGCGTATCGCTATGCTGCTCGACGCGGGCAGCCCTCTCGACGAGCTCATGCGCTTCGCCGGCTACGGCATGTACCCGGAGGTGGGCGGCCCGGTGAGTGGCGGCGTGGTGAGCGGCGGTGTGGTGACCGGCATCGGCCGGGTTCACGGCCGCGACTGGATGGTCATCGCCAACGACGCCACCGTCAAGGCGGGCGCCTTTTTCCCCATCACCGCCAAAAAGGTGATCCGCGCGCAGACGATCGCTATGGAGAACCGCCTGCCCGTCATCTACCTGGTGGACTCGGCGGGCGTCTACCTGCCCATGCAGGACGAGATCTTCCCCGACCAGGACGACTTCGGCCGGGTCTTTTACTTAAACGCCCGGATGAGCGCGGCGGGCATTCCTCAGATCGCCGCCATCATGGGCAACTGCGTGGCGGGCGGGGCCTACCTGCCGGTCATGTGCGACACCCTGGTCATGACCGAGGGCTCGGGCCTCTATCTGGCCGGGCCGGCGCTGGTCAAGGCCGCCATCGGTCAGGACGTGTCGAGCGAAGAGCTGGGCGGCGCCAAGATGCACGCCGAGATCGCCGGCACCGTGGACTACCACGAGCCGGACGATAGGGCGGCGCTGGCGCGCGTCCGCAACCTCGCTGCGACCTACGCGCCGCCTGCGCTCGCGCCCTGGGCCCAGGGGCGCCAGGAGAGCCGAGAGCCAGTCCTCGACATGGCGGAGCTGCACGGCTTGGTGCCGACCCAAGGCGGCAGCCGGCCCTACGACGTGCGCGAGGTGATCGGCCGCCTCATCGACGCCTCGGAGTTCGGCGAGTACAAGGCCAAGTACGGCCAGACCATCGTCTGCGGCACGGCGCGGCTGGGCGGCTACGCCGTCGGCATCGTCGCCAACCAGAAGACGGTTAGCAAGAACCGGGGCAAGCTCGAGGTGGGCGGGGTCATCTACGCCGAGGCCGCCGACAAGGCCGCCAGATTCATCCTCAACTGCAACCAGGCCGCCATCCCCCTCGTCTTTCTCCACGACGTCAACGGCTTTATGGTGGGACGCGACAGCGAACATGACGGCATCATCCGCCGCGGCGCCAAGATGGTCAACGCGGTCAGTAACAGCGTGGTGCCGCGCCTCAGCGTGATCCTGGGCGGCTCTTACGGCGCCGGCCACTACGCCATGAGCGGCAAGGCCTTCGCTCCCCGCTTCATCTTCGCTTGGCCGAGCGCGCGCTACAGCGTGATGGGCGGGCAGCAGGCGGCCAAGACCATTCTCGACATCCAGGCGGCGCAACTCGCGCGCAGCGGCCACAAGCCGGACGACGAGGCCATAGCGGCGCTTCATGAAAAGATCAAGGCCGACTACGAGCAGGCCTTGGACATCCGCTACGCGGCGGCCCGGCTCTGGGTGGACGAGATCATCCTGCCGCTCGAAACCAGGGACAGGCTGATCAGGGCGCTCGAAGCCTGCGCCCAGAACCCGCACATGGACGAGCTCAAGCTGGGTGTTTTCCAGGTGTGAGAAGGAAATGCTCATTTTACCTCAAAAGGGGTTAAGGGACCGTGCCCTTTCGTCCCAAGTTCATCGAGGCGCATCGTTCAGTGAGCAGTAACGCGTCAGCTCGAATCTGGGCGGGACCGGTGCCAGTCTCATCTCGGAAGCGAGCGCTCGTTAACCGGAGCGCGTGAGATCATCCACCGCAGGCGTGATGTCAGGCGAGGCAAGCGCAAAGGCTACGGCTTCCTCTAAAGTCATGACCCGCCCCTCTTGCCACGCCGCTTTAAACGCAGCTTCATCCAACTGGGCACGAACATGAGCCACCTCGCGTTCGTAGTCGGGGCGCTCGTCAGGCGGCAAAGGGGCGCCGATGGCTTCGCGAAGCGCCTCTGCCACCCCCCAAAGACGCGCCGCCCGCTTGAACTCACCTTGCGCCGCTGCAAGACCCGCTACCTCCTTTAAGGCCTCCGCCATATCGGGCTTTGCATCGATCTCTTGTCCGATGGTTAAGCTCTCATAAAATAGCGGTGGTGCAAGCGCATAATCGCCCTGCTTTCTCACAATCCGTCCCAAATTGTTGAGGGGTTCAAGCAGGCTCTGTTTCGACCCCAACTTTCGAAAGCTTGTCAGGCTCTTTTCAAAGAGTACCCTTGCCGCAGCGTTGTCACCCTGCTGCTCGGTCACAAGCCCTAAGTTATTGAGCAGCAAAGCGACGCCCCGCTCATCTCCCAACGCCTGCCTCAAGGCTAGACACTCCGCGTACAAGGTCCTCGCCGCAGCGTAGTCGCCTTGCAAGGCAGCGATATTTCCCAAGTTGTTGAGGGAAGCGGCGATGACCGACTTGTTCCCTAAAGCTCGCCTGATCGCCAGGCTCTCTTCAGTCAGTGCTCTTGCCTTGGCGTAATCACCCCGCATCCTCACCACGATTGCCAGATTGTGAAGCGAGTCGGCGATGCCCTGGCTGGAGTTCAGTTTGCGCCGTATCGCCAAGCTCTCTTCGTGGAAAGCTTGTGCCGAAACGTAGTCGCCTTGAAAAGATGCCAGCACTCCCGCCCCACTAAGCGCCACGGCGCGCTCGGAGGTGGGCTCGGCGAGCTCGGGTGCTGACAGTACTTTCGTCAACCATGCGCGCCCCTCGCTCAGATGACCACGCACGTACCAGAACCACCAGAGCGCCCCGACCGAGCGCAACTTGTCACTCTCCTTTGCATGACGCAGTGCTGAGCGCAAGTTGTCATGTTCCACCTCCAAGCGCTCCAGCCACAGGGCTTGCTCCGCACCCCTAAGCTGCGGCTCGGCCTCCTCGGCGAGCGCCAAAAAGTAGGCGGCGTGTCTGGCTCGAGTCTCTACCTGCTCTTCGGGATGTTTTGCCAGCTTCTCCTGCGTGTAGCCGTAGAGCAGCGGATGGCGGTCATAGCGACTGCTCGGAAGAACGCGGAGTAAGGACTTGTCAACCAGTGAGGCGAGCAGTGGGATGGAGGAGCCCGCCACCTGCGAGGCAGCCTCCCTGGTAAAGCCGCCCACGAAGACCGAAAGCTTTCTCAGCACCTCTTGCTCTTTGGGCGTGAGGAGCTTCCAGGAGTGCTCAAAGGTGGCGCGCAGGCTGTGGTGCCTTTCGTGAACGTTGCGCGCACCAGCGGTGAGGAAGTCCAAGTTCTGTGCAATCTCTTTAGCAATGTCAGCAGGCGACAACATCCTCACCCAGGCGGCGGCCAGCTCGATGCCTAGAGGAGAACCCTGAAGGAGCCTGCACACGTCAAGGATGTGGGGCAGATTCTCAGGCGTCAGCACAAAGTCGAGCCGGGCGCGTTTAGCCCGTTGGAGAAAGAGCTTGACGCTGTCTTGGTAGCGCGCATCTTCAAGGGTGATGGCGTGGCTGAAAAAGGGCAGGCCCTCCAGGAGGAAGACTTGCTCTCCCTCGAGATTAAGCCGTTCGCGCGAGGTGATGAGCAGGGTGAGCTGGGGGCAGTGGGTAACGAGTTCCGAGGCGACGGTCGCGCCACTTACAAGGTGTTCATAGTTGTCGAGAATCAGCAGCAGCCGTTTATCTTTGAGGCTGCGGATGAGCTCTTTAAGCGCTTCGTCCCTCCCCGGCAGTTTGATCTCGAGCGCGGCTGCAATCGTCGAGGGGATGAGGCTTACCTCGCTCAAGGCGTCTAAGGCGACAAAGTAGATGCCGTCCGGGAAGGAAACCCCCCCGCCTTCGGCACCCCCCCTAACAGGGGGGGCTAGGGGAGGTTCACCTGACGCCTGACTTCTGACGCCTGTCTTAAGTTGCTCGTAAGCGGCTTGGACGGCTAAGCGCGTTTTGCCCACCCCGCCTATGCCGGTGAGGGTGATGAGTTTGGTCTCCGATAAGAGGAGTTTTGCCAGCTCGATAAGCTCGGGGTCGCGGCCGACAAACGAGGTGTTGCGCACGGGCAGGTTGTTTGGCGTGGGAAGTGCGCGTTCGCCCATTTTTTGGCTTGTATAAAGGCGTGCTTTCGCTTCGTCGCGGCCGATATTCAGGCGAATGTCGTAGCCCTTGGCCTCTTTTTGCAGGTCGCTGGCGCGCAGACTCCCTCCGGCAACCAGCAAGCGGTAGAGGCGCCTGAGTTCTTCCGGTCCGGGCTCGGGAGCGCCGGGGAGGGTATAAGCTCCCTCCGCCCGCTTGGCGGCGGTCTTGAACTCGCCCGCGGCAGCTTCTCCTTCGGCCAGTCTGAGGAGCGCTTCTCTAACCCTCTCGGCCAAGAACTCGCGGGTGCTGTAGACCCACTCCTCGAGTTCAGCACCCCAATCGGAGAGGTAAAAGCCCTCCAGAAAAGGGCCTTTATAGAGGTCGGCGGCCTCCGCCAGTTCGCCGTTTTCCAGCGTCCTCAGCAAGGTGGCGGCGTCGGCTTGAACCGTTGCCTTGACCCGGACATCGCCGGCCTCGAGCGCCTCTGGAGCACCCTGACGGAGTTGGTTGAGCGCGACGCGCAGGCTGGTCATCGGCTGGGCCGCAGCGGGCCAGAAGAGCTCGCTTAAAAAGCGCCTGTCCTTGGCGCCCTCGAGGGCCAGGTAGACCAGCAAGAGCAGCGGTTTGGGCCTACGAAAGTCAGACCCCTCGAGCTCCAGACCACCCAAGGTGCGCAAGACCATGACTCATTATAGCGCCTCGACGCCGGCCCAAGCCTTGTTAACGCCTCGTTAACGCCCCCTCGGGCATCCTTGGCTTGAAAGGGATTGAGAAAGGTGGTGAGGGCTTGGGTAACGTTGGGTAGATGAGCAAAAGAAGCCGGGAGTCAGTCATTAAACCCCATTTTATAAAGGAGCTAACGATGAGAAAAAACAAAGTAGCAAGGTTCGTCGCGGCGGTTGCCTGTGCCGCTATCCTGGTGGTGCCCTTTGCCGCCGCACAGGCGGGCGGGCCGGTGTTGTCGGGGCAAGTCGCCAACTGGGACGGCGGCGAGGCGCGGCTCGCGGCGGAGTCGTTCACGGAAGATACTCCGCTTGGCGCCATCGCCGAGACGACCATCGATGAGGACGGCAGCTTCGAACTGGTCCTGCCTGCCGAGGTGCCCGCGGAACTGCTCACGCCTTTAGACGCCGCGGAAATCTGCCCGGAAGCCCCGGAGGGCCTCAGCCTCGAGCCCGAGAGTTTCATGGGCGCGGGGGTCTTCGGCTTACTGGTCTACGAGGACGAGAGCCCGGTGGGCTTCGTCATGAGCGCCTCGTCTGAAGCGGTCGCGCTCGAGCAGGGGATGCAAGTGGGCAACTACGCGGTCTTTTACGCCTACGCCACCGAACCCGTCACCATCCGGGGAAGCTGCGTGCGCGAAGGCGAGACCGAGGCCATCGACATCGACTTGCAGAGGGGCTGGAACACCCTCGTCTCGAGCGTGACCGAAGTGACGGACGGCGCCCCGAGCGCCTTCGAGACGACCGTGGGCGAGGCGCCAGGGGGCGCGGGCTGGTTTTTCGCGGCCATGCCCGAGATGCCTGAAGGCGAGGGCGAGGCACCGGAGGTCATTTGGACCGCCAGCAACGAGGGCGAGGGCCTTCCCGAAGAGGGCGCGCCGGGCTACACCGTGTTCACGCTCGAGAACGACGGCGAGGGCGGGCGCAACCTGACGCTGTTCCGCCTCAAGGAGGGGGCGTCTCTAGAGGCGTTCCAAGAGGCCGTCAGGGTCGTCGACCAGACCTTCGCCGAAGAGGGGGGAGACGCCCCGAGCGCCATCAATGCCGTGCTCGAACTGGCGGACGTGCTGGGCGAGACCTTCGCCGAGCCCGGAGGCAGCGGTAGCTTCGGCGTGGTGCTGGAAGAGGGCGAGTATCTCGTGGAAAGCACCCCCGACAGCGAAGAGGGCCTGCCCGAGCACGTCTACCAGACGTTGAGCGTCTCAGGCGAACCCCAAGCCGAAGCACCCCAGGCCGACCAGACCGTGCAGATGGTGGACTTCGCCTTCGCCTTGCCGCCGGATATTCAAGCGGGCGAGCAGACCTGGCAGGTCGTCAACAGCGGCCAGCAACTGCATCACATGGTTCTGTTCCGGCTCCAAGACGGCAAGACGATGGACGACTTCATGGCCTGGATGGAGACCGAAGGCGAGGGCGAACCGGCGGCTGACGAGGCGGGCGGCGTCGGCATCATGAGTTCGGGCCAGAGCAACTACGTAGACCTCGAGCTGAGCCCCGGCGAGTACGTCGCCATCTGCTTCATGCCCGACCACCTGGGCGAGGCCACCGGACAGCCGCATTTCATGCTCGGCATGATGCAGAGCTTCACGGTCGCCGGGGAATAACCAGCGCGTGGCCCTGGAGGCTGGCTCCAGAGCCACGCCTTTGTCTGGGGATTGGCAACGCCGTAAGGTTCTCGAAAGGAAACCATGCACCGATTCGTCACCAGATTCATCCCCGTGGTCTTGCTCGTCCTCTCCGGCGCGGGCTGTAACAGCCAGCCCGCGCCGGGAGGGGGCGGCGAAAAGCCCGTCATCGGCAGCTTCCGGGCCGAGCCCACCACCATCGCGCCTGGCCAAGCGAGCACGCTCTCCTGGCAGGTCACGGGGGCGACCAGCCTCAGCCTCGCGCCGGACGTCGGTACGGTGACGGGCTCGAGCCGCGCGGTCAGCCCCACGCAGACCACCGAGTACACGCTGACCGCCAGCAACGCGGCGGGCGACGCCACTGATACAACCAAAGTCACGGTCGACGGCGGTGGCAACGGCGACGAAGCCGAGCCCCTGCACGACACCATCGCCTACGCTTCGGGCAACGGCGACGAAATCCGCCTGATCGACCCGGACGGCACCAACGACCGCCGTCTCTGGGCGCACGGCCTGGACGACCCCGAAGGCATCTACGAGGTCTGGAACATGAGCTGGAAAGGGGACGCCACCGAACTCGCCTTCGTCAGCACCCACGAGAACTGGTGCTCGCTCTACCAGTCGGACCTCTTCGCCCTGGACGCGGACGGCACCGACTACCGCCGCGTCACCCAGGCCCCCGCCTGCGCCGATTTGGCCGACTACCCCAAGGGCACCGTCAAGGTCCCGGTCCGGAACTCGAGCCTCGACTCCTTCTCGGGCTTTCTCTACTTCCAGGGCGCGCCCAGCCTCCAGCCTGTCAACCTGCCGCCCTTCGGCACCGGCATGGTCACCTTCGAGAACGTCGCGGACTTCGGCGACGGCGAGGATGGGCTGCAAATAGCGATGATCGTTTACGGCAGCTACCGCGAGCTGGCTTTCTCCACGGTCGTGGACGTGATCGCCGGCGGCACGGTCACCACCCAGGCTACAGAGGTCTACGTGCCGAGCGCCTCCTGGGAGGTGTACTCGCCGACCTGGAGCAGGGACGGCTCGAGGATAGGCCACCTGCTCAACGGCATTTCGCTGTGGCAACTGCCCGCCCAGCCTGAGCCCCTGGAGTTCGGCAGCTCGCTCCTGGCCGAAGAGGTGAGGCCGGGCGGCTACGTCGGTTTCCTGGCCTGGGGACCGACGCCAGCGACCGCCGACCAGTTGCTCTACAGCAAGTCCTTCGACGAAAGCGGCGTCTACCTCGTCCGCGAAGGCAGCAGCGACGCGGGCGAAGCCCTGCTGAGCTTCGAGTCGTTCGAGGCGCTGTTCGGCCTGGCCTGGCTTCCCGACGGCTCGGGCTTCGTCTATTCGGTCACCGAGGGCGATTACTTCGGCGAGGACCGGAGCAGCGACCTCTTCGTCTACGATTTCGCCAGCGGCGAGGCGACGAGGGTCACCTCGTTTGTGGGCGACTTCACCGGGCAGGTGAGCGTCTCGGGCGACGGCCAGCGCTTCGTCTTCGAGCGGGCCGCCGACTTGACCGAGTTCGGGGCCGGGCTGCTCGAGCCCGACCTGTGGCTCGTCAACCGCGACGGCAGCGGCCTGGGCTTGCTGGTCGAAAACGCCTACGCCCCTGCCTGGAGCCGCTAGACCTGGGAAGTCGGAGCAAGCGTGCGCCTGCCTTCTGTCACGCTCCAGTCACGCTGCTCCCTTTATCCTCCGCCATGATGGAGGCCGCCCGGCTACTTCACAAAGACGCTCGACCATAACGACGGTGCGCAACCAAATCGCTAGGCATCTACGGCAAGGTCGGCGTCCACTCAAGAGCGGAAGTAGTGGTATGAGCACGGCACAGAGAGCTGGTGTAGGAAGACGACTGTCCACCCAACCACCGAGCCTTGCTTTGACAATGGTGCTATATCAAGAGCATAATCGCATTGCACGTCACAGAGGGGAGTAACCATGGCGCAAGAACTCCGCAAAGCCGCCAAAGACATGGTGGCAGAAGCCAAAGGGCGCATCGAGAACCTCATGCCCGACCAGGTAGAGAAAGAGCTACAACGTCCTGACGTAGTTCTCGTGGACCTACGAGAAGCTGCCGAGCGCGAGCAAGACGGCATGATTCCCGGTGCCGTACACATTACACGCGGGATGCTGGAGTTCCGTGCCGACCCCAGCACTCCCTACCACAACGCCGCCCTCCAACCTGAACGCCGCGTCATCTTGCACTGCGCCTCAGGAGGCCGCTCCGCCCTTGCCGCCGCTACTCTACAGGAGATGGGTTATACGGATGTGGCGCACATGGATGGAGGCTTCAAGGCATGGCAGGCAGAGGGGAAGCCGGTGGAAAAGCTCTAAATCCTCCGCGCCAGTTCGTGCACCTGCGCCAAATCAATCTTCGTTTTTTGCTGCTCTCACAGCTAGCCTCTTGCAAAGCTGCTCTCTGTCGCCTCACGGTCGTGCCCGAGTGGTGTCGGCTCTTGAGGTAAGGCGCGCCTCCTCGAGCCAGAGCTCGAGCAGCCTGGCCGAGCCGCCTCGAGCCGAAAGCACCGCCGCAACGAACACGCTCGTATCCAGGACCACCCTCACAGGCGGTCAGGGCGCGCGATCGGGGGCTCCCTCGCGCCTCACCGCTCGAGCCTCCGCCACCGCCAGGCGCTCGGTCTCTTCCAGGCTGAGGTTTAAGTGAGCGAACGAGGCTTGCAGCCTTTGAAGCGCGTCGATGCCGAGGTAGTCCCGAAGCACCTCCTCAACCACGGTTTGATCGTGCACGCCGGGCAGCCTCGAGGCGGTAGCCGCGCACGATGTCCCTGGGAAGGTTGAGCGTCACTTTCTGACGTTCGGCGCCAGCCATAAAGCCAGTTTACCATACATAAGGTTTTACGGGTGACCTGGTGCGGCGTCCAAGGGGTCAGGGTTGCTGCGCCCGGTAGCGCGCGAAGCCCTCTTGGTAGACCTTTTGCGGTTGGGGCTCGAGCCGTCCTTTCACCGCGACCTCGCGGGCGCCCTCCTCGCCCTGGTTGCGCCAGGCCAAGAGGGCCGCGCCGTAGGCCGCGCCCCGGTCGTGGGCGGGCACGAGGATGGGCTTTTCCAACACGTCGGCGACGATCTGCAACCAGAACTTGGAGCGCGCCCCGCCGCCCGTCGCCAGGAGCTCCTTGGCCTCGGCGAGCGGCGTCATCACCGTAAGCGCGTCGCGCAGGCTGTAGGCGAC
>JALZLY010000150.1 GCA_030858465.1 Deinococcota bacterium | reverse complement strand
GCGCTCGAGCGCCACTTCTACACGAGTAGCGCCTGCGGCGTCTGCGGCAAGACCAGCCTGGAGGCGCTTCGCCTCCGCGATTGGCCCGCCGTCGCCGGCGGCCTGACGGTAAGCCACGAGCTGATCACCGCGCTGCCCGCCAAGCTACGCGAGGCCCAGGGGCTTTTCGAGCTGACCGGGGGACTTCACGCGGCAGCCCTGTTCGACGCCGGGGGCGAGCTCCGTGCCGTGCGCGAGGACGTGGGCAGGCACAACGCGCTCGACAAGCTGATCGGCTGGGCGCTCTTGGAGGGGCGCCTTCCCCTCGCTGAGCACCTGGTGATGCTGAGCGGCCGAGCCAGCTTCGAGCTGTTGCAAAAGTCGCTGGCGGCGGGCGTGCCGGTGGTCTGTGCGGTCTCCGCGCCGAGCAGCCTGGCGGTGGCCGTGGCGGGGGCGTTCGGCATCACCCTCATCGGCTTTTTGCGCGGGGAGCGTTTCAACATCTACAGCGGCGAGGAGCGGATCGCCTTCCCCAGGGGTGAGGGCGGACAGAAGGCGCTAGGCGGCGCGGGTTCGCGCGGCTAGAGGAGAGCATCATGGCCAAGGGCGAGAAGAACGTCATCAGCAACGACGAAGGCGATAGGGATAAGGCCGCCAGTCATTACCGGTTCAAGAGGGGCCTCGAGACGGCGGAGCAGGAGGTCGCCGAGGCGCCGCGGCGGGTCGGCCACGCCCAGCCGCCCGAGACCCTGACCGGCCTCGAGCTGAGCCCTCCCAAGACGCTGGCGGGCGGCGTCCCGGCGGTGGTGTCCTCCTTGCGGCACATGTACGGCGAGGCGGGGGTCCTGCGCGGCACCAGGCTGTTGATGACGATGAACCAGAAGGACGGCTTCGACTGCACCTCCTGCGCCTGGCCCGACCCCGACGAGGAGCGCTCGATCGCGGAGTTCTGCGAGAACGGCGCCAAGGCGATCGCCGACGAGGGCACCCTCAAGCGGGCGACACCCGAGTTTTTCAAGGCGTGGCCGGTGACGAAACTCGCCGAGCAGTCCGACCACTGGCTCGGCAAACAGGGGCGGATCACCGAGCCGATGCTGCTCCGCGAGGGCCAAGACCACTATGAGCCGGTGAGCTGGCCGGAGGCCTTTGGGCTCATCGCGGGCGAGCTGAACGCCCTGGCGTCACCCGGCGAGGCCGCCTTCTACACCTCGGGCCGCGCCAGCAACGAGGCCGCCTTTCTCTACGGGCTCTTCGTTCGGCAGTTCGGGACCAACAACCTGCCCGACTGCTCGAACATGTGCCACGAGTCGAGCGGCGTCGCCCTCACGGAGACGATCGGCATCGGTAAGGGAACGGTCAAGCTCGAGGACTTCTACCACGCCCAGGCGATCTTCATCATCGGCCAGAACCCCGGCACCAACCACCCGCGGATGTTGACCGCGCTGGAGCGCGCCAAGCGCAACGGCGCCACCATCGTGAGCGTCAACCCGCTGCCGGAGGCCGGCCTGCTGAGCTTCAAGAACCCCCAGGACTTCAAGAACCCGCTGCGGGCGCCGGGCACGCTGCTAGGCTCGGGCACCCAGCTCTCCGACCTCTTCCTGCCGGTGCGGATAGGCGGCGACGTGGCCTTTTTGAAGGGGGTCATGAAGGAGCTGCTCGAGGAGGAAGCGCAGCGGCCGGGCGAGGTCTTCGACCACCCCTTCATCGGCGAGAAGACCGAGGGCCTTGAAGCCTTTTTGGCCGATCTGCGCGAGGAGAGTTGGGAGCGGATTCTGGGGGGAAGCGGCCTCTCGCGTGAGGGGATACGCCAGGCGGCGGAGGTCGCCATGAACAGTGAACGAATCATCACCTGCTGGGCGATGGGCCTCACCCAGCACAAGAACGCCGTCGCCAGCATCCAGGAGATCGTCAACCTCCACCTCCTGCGCGGCAGCATCGGCAAGAGGGGCGCGGGTCTTTGCCCGGTCCGCGGGCACAGCAACGTGCAGGGCGACCGCACCATGGGCATCTGGGAGCGGCCCAGCCAGGCCTTCCTCGACGCGCTGGCCGGCGAATTCGCCTTCGAGCCCCCGCGCGAGCACGGCTTCGATACGGTGGAGACCATCAAGGCGATGCACGAGGGGCGGGTCAAGGTCTTTTTCGCCCTGGGCGGCAACTTCCTCTCGGCCACCCCCGACACCGCCTACACCGCCGAGGCGCTCCAGAACTGCCGCCTCACCGTGCAGGTCTCGACCAAGCCCAACCGCTCGCAGCTCATCACCGGCGAGCAGGCCCTGATCCTGCCCTGCCTGGGCCGCACCGAAGAGGACCTGCAGGCTAGCGGCCCGCAGTTCGTGAGCGTCGAGAACTCGATGGGCGTCGTGCACGACTCGCAGGGGATGCTGAAGCCCGCTTCAGAGCACCTCAGGAGCGAGCCGGCCATCGTCGCCGGCCTGGCTAAGGCCACCCTCGGCGCGCGCTCGACGGTCGACTGGGACGCGCTCATAGCCGATTACGACCGCATCCGTGAGCACATCGCCCGGGTGATCCCCGGCTTCGAGGACTACAACCGCAAGGTGCGCTTTCCCGCCGGCTTCTATCTCCCCAACGGCCCCCGCGAGGGGCGCTTCCCCACCGACAGCGGCAAGGCGAAGTTCACCGCGCATCCCATCCCCAGGCACGAGCTGGCGCCCGGCCAGTTGGTCATGATGACCATCCGCTCCCATGACCAGTTCAACACCACCGTCTACGGCTTGGACGACCGCTACCGCGGGGTCAAGGGCGAGCGGCGGGTGGTCTTTTTGAATCCGGAGGATATGGCGGCGCAGGGGATCGCGCAGGGGGACACCCTCGATCTGGTGAGCCACTTCGAGGGTGAGGAACGCCTGGCCAGGTGTTTTGTCGCCGTGCCCTACGCGATTCCCCGCCGCTGCGCCGCCACCTACTTTCCGGAGGCCAACGTCTTGGTGCCGATCGGCAGCGTGGCCGAGGGCAGCAACACGCCGGTCTCGAAGTCTGTAATCATCACGCTTCACCCGTCGCAGGCGGGGGCTCCGAGCGGGGCTCGAGCGGTCTCAGTCGCTCATCGGAGCCACACTCGACCTTGAAGGGCTGGCCTAGATGCGCTGACCTTGAATCGGCGGCGAGGCTGGGGTATAAAGGAGACCGCCAAAAGCGAGACCTCGACAAGACCTTGGGATCTTGGAGGTCGGAGGAGGTCGGCATGAACAGGAATTGGATAACACCCTTCGCGCTGGTCGTGTCTTTGCTTCTGCTATCGGGAGTTTGGGCCGGCGCGACGGAGCAGAGCGTCAGGCTGTCGTTCGCGACCACCATGGACGACTCGGGCGTGGACCGGGCGATCCGCGAATTTTTCGACGAGCGCGTCCGCGAGCTGAGCGGCGGCAGCATCGAGATCGACTTCTTCATGGGCGGGCAACTCGGCGGCGAGCGCGAAGCCCTCGAGCAGATGAAGCTCGGTGAGCTTGACATGGGCTACAACGTCATTCAGGCCGAGCTCTACTATCCCGAGTACAACGCCGTGAGCATTCCCTTCTTGTTCCCGGACTTCGCCTCGATGCAGGCGTTCATGAGCGGTTCCGTCGGGGACGAGGTGGCGAGACTGGCTCGAGAGCGCGGCGGCATCATCCCTCTGGGCATGCACGGTTACGGCGCCAGGTGGACGACGTCCAACCGGCCCTTCACCACCCCCGAGGAGTTGCGGGGCCTGACCATCCGCATGCCGGAGATCAGATGGTGGGTCGATGTGTGGGCCGAGATGGGGGCGCTGCCGACCCCGATTGCCGCGACGGAGATCGTCACCGCGCTGCAAACGGGGGTGGTCGAGGCGCAGGAGAACTTTCTTACCAATATCGCCGGCAGGCAGATGTGGGAGTACCAGCGCTACCTCGTCAAGACCGAGCACATCCAGTTCTTCCAGACCTGGCTGGTGTCCGAGCGGACCTGGGAGGACAAGCTGAGCGAAGCCCAGCGCCAAGCGCTCGCACAGGCCGTCGAAGACACCATCGCCTACGTAGCCGAGATCGTCGACGAGATGAACGAGGGCTTTGTCGAAGAGACCATTGCCAACGGCATGGTCCTCATTGAGCCTGACCAGGAAGCCCTGAGGGCCGCGGCGTTGCCGGCCGTAACGAGGATCATCGAGGAGGACTTGGCCCCCGGCGTCTACGACGAGGTTCTCGAGGTCATCGGGCAAGAGGACTGATCGGGAAAGAGACGGGAATAGGGTAGGCAGGTTCCTACCCTTCTCGAACGACGGGCAACGGGAGGCGCATGCTGACGAAAATCTACCGGGGCTTTCTCCTGGGCCTGGAGTTGCTGATCGAGCACGCGGCAACGCTGCTCTTCATCCTCTTTTTCATCGCGGTGCTCCTGCAGGTGTTCTACCGCTACGTCCTCAGCCAGCCGCTGACCTGGAGCGAGGAGGCCGCCAGGTACTTAAACATCTGGGCGGTCCTCTTGGCCGCCGCGCTGGCCGTGAAGCGGAGTGAGCACCTGCGGGTGGACCTTATCGACTTGTGGTTGGCCCGCTGGCCCCTGCGGCTGCGCCTCGGTTTTCACGTCCTGGCCACGTTGCTGTCGGCGCTGGTGGTGGTGACCTTGCTGCGGGGCAGTTACCAGATGGTCTTGGACCGCTGGTCGGTGATGCTCACCATGATCCCGCTGCCTCAGGGCGTCCTCTACCTGGCGCTGCTGGTCAGCTCCGCTCTCATGCTGCTCTTCTTCGCGCACCAGCTCGCCGGGCAGTTGCTGTCGCTCGCCCGAGGAGGCAGGGCGCCGTGACCGTGGTCATCATGATGGTGGCGTTGGTCTTCTTTTTGATCATCGGCGTTCCGGCCGTCTTCGCGATGGGCCTGTCGACCATGCTCTATTTTGCCGCCGGCAGGGGTGCGCTCGACATCCCCAACTTTCTGATGGCGCAGCGGACGGTCTT
>JALZLY010000149.1 GCA_030858465.1 Deinococcota bacterium | reverse complement strand
GAGCACTGGTTCCTGGACGAGCCCCTCGCCGACGCCATGCGCGGCGCCGGGGCGGACGAGGGCGAGGCCCGGAGGGGGCTCCTGCTCAGCCGGCTGCTGCTCCGTCACCAGGCGGCGCGGGGCGAGGCCCTGGCGGCCAGGGCGCCCAAGGACGGCGCGGCGCATCTCCTCGAGGCGGTCCTGGCCGACCCGCTGGCCCGCGACTTTCTCATGATCAACACCCACCAAGGTGTGGACTACTTCGACAAGGCGGCCTTCGAGGCGCTCTGCCTGGCCTTCTTCGTCCTGCCGCGGCCTGTGGCGACGGATCCTGTGGCGACGGCCGCCGACGACCCCCTCCTCGCGGCCGCCCTGCTCGCCGAGCTGCGCGCCGCCCAGGCCGCCTCGGCTTACCGCGTGGCGGGCCTGACGGCTTACTTTGGCGAAGCCGCGGCTGACAGCACCGAAGCCGGCGACCCCGAAGCCGGCGACCCTGAAGCGGCCCCTGATGGCAGCGCCGAAGCGGAAAGCCGTCAGGCCACCGAGCCCGAAGAAGCGCTCGAGGAAGCCGCCGAGCTCGAAGACGAGGCTGACGGAAGAGCCAAGCGCCCGCGGGATTGAGCGGCCGTGGCTGGCAGGAGACGAGGGCGCATGCGCCCGCTCAGCGCAGCGTCAGCGACTGGAGCTGCCGGAAGCTGAGGTGGGTCAGCGCCAAGGCCAGCGCGTCGGCGACGTGGTGGCTCTCGGGCGTCTCCTTCAGGCTGAGCAGCGCCCTGACCATATAGGCCACCTGCGCCTTGTTGGCCTGGCCCGTGCCGACGAGCGCCTGCTTGACCTGCATGGGGCCGTACTCGAAGATCGCTACGTCCTCCTCCTGAGCGGCCAGGAGGCAGACGCCCAGGGCCTGGCCGACCTTGAAGGCGACGCCGAGCTGCCGGTGAAAGTACTGCCCCTCGACCGCCAGGGCGTCGGGCCGGTGGAGCCGCAAAAACTGCCGAACCCGGCTGTAGAGGTGGATCAGCCGCTCGCCCTGCGCCATGCTCGCGTCCGTGCGGACGAGTTCGCAGCCCAAGAGCGCCGTGTCGCGCCCGCTGCGTCTGATCGCACCCAGGCCCATGTTGGCCAGGCCGGGATCCAGGCCGGCGACGACCAAACTTTCGGAGTGTTGCGTCCGACCTTTCACCTTCGGGTCACCTTGGCGAAGCCCTTCCATTGACGAAGCCCTTCCAGTCGAGTTCTTTGCTCGCTCCTGCCAGCTTACGCCGGTCGGCCGCGGCGCCACGTGAACCGCTCGACATTGGCACCTCACGGTGCAAGTTTGCAACCCTGCCGAGCCCGGCTTCGAGCAGCCCAAGAAACGGCGTAGCCGCCAAACGGCAAGGGAGGGCTACGGGAGTCTGGCCGTGCTCGAGCAGCTAGACTCACGCTGCCGTGTTCGCGGCGTTCGACTGCAATCGACCTTGTGTCCAGAAATGCTTGTTTAGCGACCCTGCCAAAAGGTTATTTTGTCATAGTGTCACACAGAGTACGCTATACCGCCACTATCCTCTTTACAACTGGGCGAGCAGGGCTTAGACTCGAGCCTAGTTGTCACTCGGCGAGGAAGACGGCCCTGTGACGATACTTTGGAGGGTGTTATGACCAAGGCCGAGATTCTAACGACGCTCAGAAGCGAAGACGTGAAGTTCCTGCGTCTGCAGTTCATCGACATCCTGGGCAACAACAAGAACGTCGAGGTGCCGGCCTCGCAGTTCGAAAAGGCGCTCGACGGCGAGATCATGTTTGACGGCTCGTCGATCCAGGGTTTTACCCGCATCGAAGAGTCGGACATGCTCTTAAAACCCGACTACGACACCTTCAGGGTCTTTCCGATCTTCGGCGAGGAGGTGTCCGAGCGGGGTCGCGTCGCCCGGCTCATCTGCGACATCGCCCTGCCCAACGACGAGCCTTTCGAGGGCGACCCGCGCTACGTCCTGCGCCGCGTCATCGAGAAGGCTCAAGGCATGGGCTTCAGCGCTCTCAACGCCGGCCCCGAGGCGGAATTCTTCCTCTTTGAGATGGGACCCAACCGCTTTCCGTCGCTGACCACCCACGACTCCGCGGGCTATTTCGACCTGGCGCCCATGGACCGCGCCGAGCCCGCCCGCCGCGACATCGTCAACTACCTGGGGCAGATGGGCTTCGAGGTCGAGGCCGCCCACCACGAGGTCGCCATCGGCCAGCACGAGATCGACTTCAAGTACGCCGACGCGCTAACGACCGCCGACAACATCGCCACCTTCCGCTTCGTGGTGCGGCGCGTGGCGCAGAAGTACGGGCTTCACGCCACCTTCATGCCCAAGCCCATCGCCGGCATCAACGGCTCGGGCATGCACACCCACTTGAGTCTCTTCAGGGGCGGCGACAACGCCTTTTTCAACCCCGACGGTAGGGACCAGCTGAGCGAGACGGCGCTCTGCTTTATCGGCGGACTCCTCGAGCACGCCTCCGCCTTTGTGGCCATCACCAACCCGCTGGTCAACTCCTACAAGCGCCTGGTGCCCGGCTACGAGGCGCCCACCAACATCGCTTGGAGCGCCGCCAACCGCAGCGCCATGATCCGCATTCCGGCGCGGCGGGGCCCTAGCACCCGCGCTGAGCTGCGCATGCCCGACCCGGCGGCCAACCCTTATCTGGCCTTGGCGGTGATGTTCGGCGCCGGTTTGGACGGCATCGAGACCACCCTCATGCCGCCGCCCGCCATCCAGAAGAACATCTTCCACATGAGTATCCGCGACAAGCGCCGCCACAAGATCAAGGAGCTGCCCGGCACCCTGAACCTGGCAGTGGACGCGCTCGAGAAGAGCCGCTTCGTGCGGGGCGTCTTAGGCGACCACATCTTCGCGCACTACATAGAGGCCAAGCGCCTCGAGTGGGAGGACTACAAGATGCAGGTCCACGCCTGGGAGGTCGAGCGCTACCTGACCAGCTACTAGGCGACCACCTGCTAGCCTGCGCACGCTGGGCCGGGCACCACCTCGGCCCTATTGCTGACCTTGTCACTGATCCTTGTCACTGATCCTTTGATGAAGGACGGCTCATCCGCCGCCGTTGACGGAGGCTGGCTGCGACGGTTATGATGCTCTTGCAATATCACATTTTGGCTTTTCAGCCACGCTTTACAGGAGGAACCATGAAGAGACTTAGCTTTGTTCTGGCAATCGCGCTATTGGGCCTTGCGTCCGCGCAGGAGCCCATCCGCATCGGGGTCAACCTCGAGCTCTCCGGCCGCTTTGCCACTATCGGCACGACAACACTTCAGGGTATCGAAACAGCAAGATCACAGGTGGGGACTGTGCTAGGACGTCCCATTGAACTGAGTATTTGTGACAACGCCACCACCATTG
>JALZLY010000148.1 GCA_030858465.1 Deinococcota bacterium | reverse complement strand
ACATTATCATCGAGGGTCAGGTCAAGCTGGTGGCATTCACCCCTGGCGGCAAGGAGCGCATCTTTGCGATTTGCGGTCCGCAGGACCTGATCGGCGAGGCTTTCTTGCCGCAAGACGCGCACTACGGTGCCGACGCCGTGGCCCTGACCGAGATCGTGACCTGTCCAGTCAGCCGCCAGCAGTTTCTTGAGCTCAGCTTGCACCTGCCTCAGTTTGTGCTTGTCTTCGCTGAACTTGTGGTTGGGTATCTCACCGCCTGCCGTCAACAGCTCGAGGACGTGTACGCCCCCGTCAAACTGCGCCTGGTCAAGGCCTTGCTCGAGCAGGGCCAGCGCTTTGGCGCCTCCTCAGAGGATGGCTGGGTAGAGCTGCGCACCGAGCTCAGCCACGACGAGCTCGCCGCTATGATCGGAGCTACGCGGGTCAGCGTTTCACTGGCGATGGCCGAGTTGCGCAAGCAGGGCCTGCTCGAGAGCAGTCACCGTCACTACCGCCTGCACGCACCCGCTCTGGAGACGCTGCTCGAGGGCTGATCCCCGCTAGATCTCATCACCGAAAATCACTGAAAGTCCAAAGTTCGTCAAGCACTTAACGGCAAGGCATACCATCATCGTGCCAGGATCACGTTATCTCAATGACGGGAGGTGAGGTTGCACAAGCACCTGAACTGAAAAAAGCAGGCCCACGCCATCCGGCCAGATCGTGCGCGGGCCATCGGACGAACCCTCGAAAGGAGTTCGGTAACCATAAATAAGATAACACGAATGAGTCGCATTTGGACCATCCTAGTAGCTAGTATTGCTACTCTACTCCTGCTGAGCGCCTCATTGAGCTTCGCGCAAGGAATTGCGGCTCACGAAGCACCAGACGGTTTCGATAAGATGCTTGTTTACATGGGTACAGGTGTATTCGATCCTGATGATCCGGACTATGAAGCGCCGGATGCCGATTTTTGGCATAGGGAAATTATGGGTCGTTCTGATGCTGAGGTTGAGCAGAACCGCGACGAAGCCCTCGCATTCTTCAGTGAGCGCTTTGGGCTAGACCCTGATACTCAAGATGGCCTTGAGTTTTTCGATTTCATGCTCGATCCGCGTATGGAATACCGCGCCTACGTGGTTGCGGGAGAAACGGTGCCAAGCGAAGGCTGGGTTGTGCGAGACGGCGGCTGGTGGCTTGAGGTAACGAATCCTGAAGGAGTTACGCTTGGCGGTGAGTTTGAAGGCACCCACGTACCCGAGGGCGCCTTTTTCGTCTTTGGCGAATACAACATCGAGGTTCCAGATGGCGAGCCGATCATCATTCACTACGAGTCGGGCTCGGCCATTGTTCCTACTGAAAAGGGCATGATGTTCATCTGCGACCTCAGTCACCCCGAATGGGGAGAAGGTCTTGCTCAGGGAATTTCATCACCGCACATGCTCGAGGATGGGCGCACGCAGGCCAACATCCGCAATGTCCTGACCTTCTCGGGGCATGGTGATCCAGCCGAGGTGCCAGGCTCAACCCAGTAGCGTCAGGGGTAGGATAGCTAGGCTTCGAGTGGTCAACCTTGAAGTGAATTCCTGAGCTTGAAATGAAACTCGATGTTGGCCCTGAGGAGAGCGTTCCGAGCAATCGGACGCTCTCTGTGTATGAATCACGGATGTGAACAACGTTGTAGCCGCACTGCCAAATGGCACTGCCAAATGACCGTCAAAGAACAAGCCTCCTCCGCTCTCACCAGGACTAGTGAAAGGCTTACGAGAGCGAGTAGGCACAGCTGAAGTAACGCCCTTCATTGGAGCGCCCTGATCGGGGCGCTCCTTGCTTGTGCAGCCTGGGGGGCTCCGGCATTTCCTGCATCCGCCGGTACGAGAGCGTGGAGCGGTGGATTGACGCAAACAGGAGCCGAGCTAGGTGCAGGTGGCGTTTTCGTTGGACCGCCCGTCCCATGAGACCCTACCGCAGACGAATTTTGGGGTTGAGGAAAGCGTACATTAGGTCCGCTGCAAGGTTGGCGACGGCAAAACCAAGGACAGCTACAAAGGTAATGGCCTGAAGAAGCGGCAGGTCGCGCCGGTCAATCGCGAAAGTGAGAAGGCGCCCCAAGCCGGGGTAGTTGAACACGTTCTCGACCACGATCAGCCCGCTCATCAGCCAGCCGAAGCTGATGGCGATCACCGTGATGGTCGGCAAGAGCGCGTTGGGCAGCACGTGTGACACGATCACCCGGCGGCGCGGGATTCCCTTCAAGGCTGCGGTGCGCACGTAAGCTTTGTCGAGTTCCTCGATGACGCTGGCGCGCGTAAGCCGGGCGATATAGGCGAATAGGACCAAGGTGGCCGTCAGCGCCGGCAGAATCAGCATCGGCAGGACCTCGAGAAAACCCGCCCCAGGTGGGATCGAGGCGTTCGCCGGCAAGATCCCCAAGCCAAAGGCGAAGATTTGGATGAGCACCAGCCCGGTCACGAACTCGGGGAGCCCTACGACCGAGAGTGAACCGACGCTGATGATGGCGTCGAGGGGCCTGTCCTGCTTCAGCGCCGCGAGCACCCCGAGCGTGATGGCCGTCGGTACGGCAAAAAGGAGCGTGAGCCCGGCCAGCATGAGCGAGTTGCCGAGACGCTCGAGCACGAGCGGGCGGATAGCCTGACCGGTGCTGAACGAATGCCCCCAATCTCCAGTGGCGAAGTTGGTAAGCCAGTTCAGGTACTGCACCACGAGCGGCCGGTCGAGGCCAAGCGCGCGACGGAGTTCTTGCAGGGCTGCCTCTCCGGCTTCCCGCCCGAGAATGACCCGGGCCACGTCGCCTGGCAGGTAATGCGTCACGACGAAGATGACCAGCGAGGTGAGCAGAAGCGTCAGCAGGAGAAAGCCGAGGCGCCTGATGAGGTAGCTAAGCACCGGCTTCGCTCGCCTCCTCGATCATCGGTTCCTGCTCCCGTTTCAGTTCCGAGAGAGGAATATGGCAGTAGATACGCTTCCCGCTCGCGTCCACCTGCCACGGGGGTTCCTGGTCACGGCAGATGTTCCCGAGAAAGCGGGGGCAGCGGGTATGGAAGCGGCAGCCACCGGGGACATTGACAGGGCTCGGCACCTCGCCGTGAAGCGCAACGCGCGGCTTTTGGCGGGTGGGGTCGAGGGACGGAATGGCCGAAAGGAGCGCCTCGGTGTAAGGATGATACGGTGGTGTCAGGACATCTTGGGCGCGCCCCATTTCCATGAGCTGTCCGAGGTACATGACGGCGATCTCGTCCGCCAAATAGCTGACGACCGCGAGGTCGTGCGAGATGAATAGGTAGGCGCTCCCGTGCTCGAGCTGCAAGCTGCCCAGGAGGTTCAAGACGGTGGCCTGCACCGACACGTCGAGGCCGGAGACGGACTCGTCGAGAACGAGCAGGTCCGGTTGGGTGGCGAAGGCTCGAGCGATCGCCACGCGCTGCTTCTCGCCGCCCGAGAGCTGGCCCGGCAGGCGCTGGGCGTAGGCCGGATCGAGCTTCACGGCGCGGAGCAGAGTACTGACCTTGGCATTCGCCTCACCGTGACTCAGGCCACTCAAGCGTACAAGAGGGCGCCGCAGGATGTCTCCGACCGTCCTGTACGGGTTGAGAGCCTCGTCCGCGTTCTGAAAGACCATCTGTAGGTGACGTAAGACGTTCTTGTCGCGATTCGACAGTTCGCGGGCCAGCGGAAGTCCCAGGAGCCGCAAATTGCCTCCGTCGGCTTCGGTGAGACCGACGACGCAGCGGGCCAGGGTGGACTTGCCGCTGCCGCTCTCGCCCACGAGCCCCAACGTCCGGTTGCGCCGCAGCGTCAGGTCGAGGCCGTCCAAAGCATGGACTTTCTTAGGAGGGCGCTGCCGGAGGATCTCGACTGGAGTGCGCTTTAGCGCGTAGTGCTTGCGCAAGCCACGAAGCTCGAGCACCATCTCTTCCGAAGACACCTCAAGGGACGGCGAGAGACTCTCTTCATTGGAGGGTTGGCTAGGATCTATGGCGCCCGCCATGATCTCCCGCCAGCGGTGGCAGCGCACACGCCGGGCCTCGGTTGGGGCTTCGAGCATCGGTCGCTCCAGGTGCGTGAAGTTGGTTGCGACAGGGCAACGTGGTGCGAAGATGCACCCCGCTGGCCGGGCATCCTGCTCCGGTAAACTGCCGGCGATCGCTCTTAGGGGCGTGCGGGTCCTATCCTGACCGAGCCCTGGCACGCTTGCCAGAAGCCCGTAGGTGTAAGGGTGCAAGGGCTGGCGGTAAAGGTCGGTGACGGAAGCGTCCTCCACGAGCTCACCGGCGTAGAGCACGGCCACCCGTTCGCAGAGTTGCGCCACCACGCCGAGACTGTGCGACACGTAAAGCACCGCGGTTCCCTGCACACCAGCGAGGTCACGGACAAGGTCGAGTATGGTCGCTTCGGTGGTCGCGTCCAGGTTGGTGGTGGGTTCATCCAAGACGAGGAGCATAGGTTCGCTGGCGAGGGCCATGGCGATCATCACACGCTGCTGCATGCCACCCGAGAGTTGGTGCGGGTAACTCTTGGCTACCCGTTCGGGGTCGGCTAGCCCAACGCTGCTGAGGAGCTCGAGCACGCGGTCCCCAACCTTCTTTCGTGTTCGCTTTCGTAACAGGCCAGGAGGGAGGCTTTCGGCGAGCTGCTTGCCTATGCGCTGGGACGGGTTGAGTGACGCAAGCGGATTCTGCGGCACCAGCTTGAGCTGTTCGCGCCACACCCTCCGCATCTCACGCTCACCCAACTCCAGAAGGTTGCGCCCTGCCAGCTCGATGCTTCCCGAGCGCACCCGGCCATGCTCGCCCAGGTAGCGCATCACTGCTAGGGCCAAGGTGGACTTGCCACTGCCGCTTTCGCCCACGAGCCCGTAGGTCTGGCCCCGCTCGATCGTCAAGCTGACCTCCCGCACGGCGTCAAGCCAGCCTTCACCCTGGCGGTAGGCCACAGTCAGGTTATCGATGCTGAGAGCAGGTCCCAAAACTCAACCTCCCGCTTGTAGCGCGCGCTTGAGACCGTCAGCCATCAGGTTCATGCCGATCACCAGGAGGGAGATGGCTGCCGCGGGAAAGTAGAGCGCCCACGGCGTGAGCGAGACATACGTGCGAGCTTCGCTCACCATCAGACCCCAGTCGGGATTGGGCGGTTGCACTCCAACACCCAAGAAGCCCAGTGACGCGACCAGGAAGATCGCGTAGGAGAACCTCAGCGCGGCTTCGACGGCGAGTGCCGGTAGCACCGACGGCAGGATTTCCCTGCTCAGGATGTAAGCGACGGGTTCACCCCGCAACCTTGCGGCCGCCACATAATCCTTGGTTTTGGTCACCAGCACCACGCTGCGCACCACCCTGGCCACGATCGGTGTGTAGGCGACGGCAATCACAATAAGAACACTGTTGCGGGACGGGCCCAGCGCGCCGAGCAGGAGCAGCGCCAACAGCAGCGCCGGCATGGCGAGGAGGCTGTCGAAAAGCCGGTAGGTGACCTCCTCGAGCCAGCCACCCAGGTAGGAGCTGACAAGGCCTATGAGCGTGCCGGCCAAGGTAGCGAGAAGGGTCCCGAGCCCAGCAAGCAAGAAGATATCGCGTGTGCCCATAATGACGCGACTAAAGATATCGCGTCCCAAGCGGTCCGTGCCGAAGGGGTGGGTGAACGAGGGTGCTTGGCGCGCGTCGCTCAGGATCTGCTGGGTTGCGCCGTACGGCACGATCAACGGCCCCAACACGGCTAAGAGCAGAAAGAGCAGCACTACCGTGGTCCCAAACGCGGAGGAGGGCCGCGCGTAGAGGATCCTGATCACGCGCAGCCAGCGAGAGTGCCGTGCGGGGTGGCTTGGCGAAACCGTGGAGATCGTCAGGGGGCCCGAATGGCTGCGAGGTCGGTGCGACCGGGAAAGGCCTTCATCTCGAAACCCGTGAAGCCTTCGCGGATAGCGCCGAACTGCGGGAAGAAGTACGGCACGATGATGGGGCCGCGCTCGATCAGGATCTCTTGAATGTCACGGTACGCCTGCACGCGCACTGTCTCGTCGAGAGTGGTGCCGGCCAGCCGAATGAGTTCGTCCACCTCGGGATCGCACCAGTGCGCTTCGTTCCAGCGGGCACCACAGGCCAGCATGACCTCGAGGTAAAACTGCGGGATGGGCCGCGAACCCCAACCGGTGATGCCCAATTCCACCTCGAGCCAACCGTTGTCACCGTAGTAGACGCTCTCGGGCTCAACGATAACGTTTACTCTGATGCCGGCTTCGGCCCACTGCTGTTGCAGGACCACGGCCAGGTCGGGGCGGTCGCCACTGTCGGGCGTATGCAAGTCGAGGGTCAGGCCGTCCGGGTAACCCGCTTCGGCTAAGAGCTCGCGAGCCCGCTCCGGGTTACGCGCCGGGGGCTCGAGATCCTCGGCATGGTAATTGCTGAAAAGTGGGCCGATGGGGCTGTCATGACCGGGGGCGGCCAGTCCGAGCGTGACGAGCTCGACGATAGCACCTCTGTCCGTGGCCAATTTCAGGGCTTGCTGGACGCGCAGATCATTGCCCGGCTCGCGGTCAGCCCGCAAGCGGACGAGGTCAAAAGCGTTCGTGGGAACGTTGGTGGTTTCGATACCCGGCGCGTTTTGTAGCGTCTGGAAGAGTGGAGTCGGCATGCGCATGACCAGGTCCACCTGCCCTCCACGCAGAGCATCAACGCTAGCAACCTGATCGCTGAAGAAGATGAACTCGAGCTGCGCTAGGCCAGGTTGGTTCTCTACAAAGTAATCATCGTTGGCAACGAGACTCATCCGGTTGCCGGCGCTGTAGCTCTCCACCCTGAAGGGGCCGGTGCCGTTGAAAGTCGTGTCGGCATCCGTAGTGCCCGCCTTCAGGATCACCGCGTGGTTGTCACTCAGGTCATAGAGGAAGAAAGGATTTGTTTCTATAAGCGTGAAGGTCACCATATGGTCACCGCTGGCGTCGATAGCGTCGATGTTGGCGTAGAGGTCGGCGGTGGGAAGCTCGAGTGCGGGGTCGCGCAGGCGGTCGAAGGTCCAGACGACATCTTCCGCGGTGACTGGGTTGCCGTCGTGAAAAACGGCGTTCTCGACCAGCTCGAAGGTGTAGCTGAGGCCGTCCTCGCTGACTGTCCAAGAGGATGCCAGGCGCGGTTGGATGTCGTTGTCGGCGTCGATGTCGACGAGATAGTCATAAACGGCGTTGAGAACGGCGACCTCGGCGTCGGACGAGGCGAAGGCCGGGTCGAGTCGAACGGGAGGCTCGAGCGCCACCCTGAGCGTGCCACTTTGGGCCCAGGCTGAACTCCCGGCAATAAACAAGGCAGCCACGAGAGCTGCCAGAACCACCAGAAAGAGCCTCGTGAACAAGGATGCAGGGGGAGCGGCTGAGGTTGGGCGGGCGTACGGGGTGGGCATGAGAACCTCCTAGAGGATTGTCTTACCCGCTCAAGGTATCAAGGCCTCTGGAGGGGAACCGTCAAACCGTATACATGACTCAACCCGCGAAGGCCTTCTCGCCGGCAGCAATAGGAACCGTCAGGCGATTCTCCGGTGGCGCGAGCGGGCACGCCCAGCGGCTACTGTAGGCGCAGGACGGATTGTAGGCGTAATTGAAGTCGAGGACGAGCTTACCGTCCGCCCCTCCTAGGTCCGCACCCTTGATGGTGTCGAGAAGGTAGCGCCCGCCGCCGTAGGTGCTCCGGCCGTTGGTAGTGTCCCCAAACGGTAGAAAAAAGCCGCCGCCGTACCCATGGATCCAGAAGAGGGAGAGAGCCACTTCTTGCCCCGCGATTTCCATGTGGACCTTTGCTACGCGTCCCAGCCTCATGAGTCCGTCGTCCCGGAGCTGGACCTCAAAGGTTTCGTGATGCATGCCATAATCGAGCTCGAGGGTGAAGCGCAAGCGTGGGTCGTACGGAAAATAGGAGAGGCCGTGAAAGCCTCGGCGCTGCGTTTCATCGAGAGGTGACTGCGGGTGAAGGGTGAAGAGGTCATCACGTCTCGCCTGAAAAAGCCTGAAAGCCTCGAGGTTGGCGCTGCCGCGCTCCCGGACGCTGGCGTACATGGCCGATACTTGCCGGCGGTAATCGAGCAACTGATGATAGCGGGTCACAGCCAATTACACACCTCCCCAACGGCAGCGTCAATTCTAGGGCTTTGACTGGTTGACATAGACCTTGTTGAAGGTAGCGATCCCGGTTCGCGTATGCACTTTTGACCATCCAGCCCTATACAAGGCCATGTCTTTGTCTTTAGATAGTCTGTCTTTAGATAGTCTGCTGCTCTGTCAAGTATTTTACCGATCAAATCCATCAACTACTTGATGCTGTGTCTTGGCCTGACGGCCGAGGCATAGATCAAGGATCAGGTTTATGTACCAGCATTCAACCTCACTCTTCATAAAGGCAGAGGAACTTGCCGTGCTTACCGACACCTTTCGTCTCGTGGACGCTCGAGCACCACGCATGTACGTTCAGGGACATCTCCTGGGAGCCGTCAATCTGGACGCGCGCGCCCTCAACTCCGGTGCAGAGAGGGGGCGGCAGCTCGTGGATGCCCAGTCGCTGGCAGAACAGTGGCGCCGGTTGGGGCTTGGAGCCGAACCTACCGGGGTCTATGGGGCGCGTGGTGGCGCGGATGCTGCACATGTGTGGTGGACCCTGCAGGCGTACGGGCATCCCGCAGCCTACCTTCTCGACGGGGGCATCGAGGCCTGGCAGAATGCGGGCTTGCCTGTGACGACGGAATCGCCCCAGCCCTATGAGGTCGAAGCGCCATTCGAACCGGAACTGAGCCAAGAGTCGCTCATCACCTTGGAGGAACTCAAGGAGCGGCTCGGTGACCCAAACCTCAGCATCCTCGATACCCGCTCCCTCGGCGAGTATCGGGGTCAGGATGTCTTTGCCGCGCGCGCAGGGCACATCCCTGGTGCTGCCTTGCTGCCTTGGGATGATCTCATCGAACCGGAGGCTCTTACGCTCAAGTCTGAGCCGGCGTTACGCACGAAGCTCGAGATTCTCCGTGACGCTCCCGAGGTCGCCCTCTACTGCCAGAGCGGCGTACGAGCGGCCCATACCTTCGCGGTGCTTATGCATTTGGGTATCGCTCGCCCCCGGCTCTACCTGGGCTCCTGGGAGGAGTGGGGAAACCGTCATGACACTCCCGTCGCTACGCCCTTGGAGGATTCGGGAGCTTACGAGAAGCATGAAAAGGAGGCCGGCAAGTGAAGCAAATAAGAGATCTGAACCGTCGTGATTTCCTCAAGTGGTCTGCTCTCGGCTTTAGTGCTGCTGCTCTCGGGCAGTTGCAAATCGGCTTTGCCCAAGGCGAGGCGCGCGAGCTCATCGTCGTGTCGAACGCCGGCAATCCGGATGAGGGGATCGATGCGACCGTCAGTCTGATTGACCCTCGGACGCTCGGGGTCCTCCAGACTCTGCCTCTAGCCGGTGCCTTTAGCTTTCCCGCCAACCGCTGGCACTTTGGCCGTGATGTGATCTGGTCGGGGTTGCCAGCCGGTCCCAACAATGCCGTTCTCGGCTTTCGCCTCTCGACGGGTGAACTTGAGGTGGAGGTCGGTACCGGCTCCACACAGAACTACACCGAACTGACACCCGATGGCCGCTACCTCATCGTGGCAGCGCGCTTTGAAGACCGCTATCTCAAGCTCGCCGCCGACCCTGAAGCTGCGGATTTTGGTGAGGTGGTCGCCGAGTTCGCCACCTACGAAGGCGCGGAGCCCTGCGACCTGACCATCGACGCCGACGGCCGTTATGCTTACGCGCCGGACCGGGGTGGCGATACGGTAACAGTCATCGAGATTGAGAGCTTTGAGCGCGTGGCGACCTTGCCCTTGGAGCGCTTTGGCGCCGCACCGTTAGAGCCCTACATGGCGACGATGTCCCCTCGCGGCGATTACCTCTACGTCGAGAACGCTCCGGTCGAAGGCGGACCGGACGCGGGCAGTGAATCCATCATCGACGTGCGGGACCCGCGAGCACCCGTGGAAGTCATGCGCTTCACGCA
>JALZLY010000147.1 GCA_030858465.1 Deinococcota bacterium | reverse complement strand
CGCGCCTGAGGGCCGAGCCGCGGGCCGGAGCGCCGCTCCACTCCCCCCGGCGGTCCGGGGGCCACAGGAGCCTGCCACAGCCCCGTCTCGCTCGAGAGCCAGAGCCGCACCCGGCTGCCCCCGTCGTAGGCGACCTCGAGGTTGCCCCCGTGAGCCCGCGCCACCGCCCGCGCCACCCTGAGGCCGAGGCCCTCCGCCATGGGCTCGGGAAAGCCCGGCCCCTGGTCGGCCACCTCGAGAAAGCCATGCTCTCCTTCCGCGCCGCTCCTCAAGGCGATCTTCCCCTTGGGGGTGTGGCGGACGGCGTTGGCGACCAGGTTGTTGAGGGCCTGCTCGAGCAGCCTGGGGTCGCCCCTGGCCGGGGCGGGTTCGGCCTCCAAGACGAGCTCGTGGCCCGCCTCCAAGGCCAGAGGCTGCAGCCGGTCGTAGGTGGCTTCGGCCAGATCGGCGAGGTCGAGGGTCGCGGCGCGAAGCTCCTGGGACTCGGCGCGCGACAGCGCCAAGAGGTTCTGGGCGAAGGTCTCGAGCCGCAGCGCCTCGCGGTGGAGCCGCACCAGCAGCTCCGGTCCGGGCGGCTCCTGCCGCGCTCTGGCCGCCTCGAGGCTGGCGCGCAGGGCCGAAATCGGCGTGCGCAGCTCGTGCGCGGCGTAGGCCAAAAAGCGCAGCTCGCGCTCCTGCTTGTGTCTGAGCTGCTCGAGCAGCACCGCAAAGCCCGCCGCCAGCGTGGCCGCCTCGTCGCGGCCGGGGATGGGCGGCAGTTCGGCGAGGCTGTCGAAGTCGCGCGCGGCGCGGGTCAAGGTCTCGAGCGGGTGCAAGGCCAGACCCGCCATCACCCAGGCCATCACCCCGGAGAAGAAGGAGAGCGCCAGCACCAGCGGCAGGGCAATCGTCGCGTAGGGACGCATGGTGGCCTGGAGCGCCGCCAGGGAGCGACCCACCTGCACCTCTACCTCGCCGCTCTCCAGGGTGTAGACCCGCCAGGCGCCCACGCTGCGGATCCCGTTGCCCTCCACCACGCCCCGCGGGTCCAGCGGCCTGGGCACCCCGGTCGGGCCGCTCTCCCAGATGAGCTGGCCCCGGCGGTAGACCTGAGCGGCGCTCACCACGCTGCCGCGCGTCAGGTAGCTCTCCACCACCTCGGGAACCTCGTACTGAGCGCTGCCCAGGCTGGCCCCCATGATCACCTGGGCGAGCAGCCGGTTTTCGCTGTCTAGGTCGGCGAGGCGCAAGTTGAGCAGCGACCAGTAGGTGGCGCCCAGCCCCACGCTCAGCCCCAGCAGGGTCAGCCCCGCCGCGATCAGGACCAGCTTGATCCGCAGCTTCATCCGCCCGCGGCTAGCCGGGAAAGCGGTAGCCCGAGCCGCGCACCGTCTCGATCACCCCGTCCTTGACCTTGCCGCGCAGGTTCTTGACGTAGACGTCGACCAGGTTCGAGAGCGAGTCGAAGCTGGCCCCCCAGACCCGCTCGAGCACGTCGCTGCGGCTGAAGATCCGCCCGGGGTTCAGCATGAACAGCTCCAGGACCTCGAACTCCTTGGCGGTGAGCCGCACCAGCTCGCCGCCGCAGCGCAGCTGCCGGACCTCTAGGAGCAGCTCGCAGTCGCGCCACTGCACGCTCCTGGGCCGCACCTCGCCGCGCCGGTAGAGCGCCCTCAGCCGGGCGATGAGCTCGGTCACCGCAAAGGGCTTGGCCAAGTAGTCGTCGCCGAACTCGAGCCCGCGCACCCGGTCGTCCAGCGTTTCGCGGGCGGTGAGAAAGAGGATCGGCTGGCGAAAGCCCGCCTCGCGCACGTCCTGGGCCAGCTTGAAGCCCGCCTCGTCGCCCTCGGGCAGCATCACGTCGAACAGGAGCAGCTCGAAGGGCGCCGCCCACAGCGCCTCCCAGGCCGCGTCGGCCGAGTGGACCACGGTAGGGCGAAAGCCCTGACCCTCCAGACTCTCGCGCAGGGCCTGGGCCAGCGAAACCTCATCTTCCACGACGAGCAGGCGCACTTCACCAGCTAGTATACCCGTCTCACCGTTCAGCCTGACCCCATTCATCACGTCCACCGTTTCCGCCTCTTTTCTTCCCAGTCCCTCATTAACCGACAACTCTAGAGCGGCGCCATGAAGCGAACATGAAGTGCGAGGCTGTCCCGGCCGCTGCCCAGCGGCCTGCTTCCGGCAAGGCTCGCCCAAAGCCGGGTTCGGTGGCGATGGTCCGCCCAATGCCGCGCCTTTGGAGGGGAGATTCCATGTTGGCGTGGGCCTGGAGCGACCATTCGGGCAAAATCTGCGGCCAGCACGCAAAAACCGGACTTCATTTTCGGTTCATCTCTTCTTCATAGTCTTAATGGCATAGAAGCCGGGCTTGGGCCGGTGGAGCAACGAGGAGGGGAAAGGAAGATAAGCAATGAGGTGTGGGGAGCAAGACCAGGGGTTATCCCTGAAGACTTATCCGCTTTTTAAGGTCCAAACACTCGAGCCAACAAGAAACACAAAGGACAATATGAAACAACTGAAGTACGTGGTAATGGCAGCAACCCTCGCGCTCCTCGCGGCCTGTGGACAGATGACGCCACAGGCGAACCTCAACGAAGAGATTGCTGTCTTAGATGATGCGGCAGCGGCTGGGGACGGAGTATCGACAACGACCCAAGGTGGTAAGACCACCACAACCTTGGCTTTTGGTGAAGTTTGCACCGGCGTACCTACCACTAAGGACGTTCTTGTACGCGTTACCCGCTCCGGAAACTCAAATGTTAACACTTATCAAAACAGCTCGAGAGCCAGCTTTACTCATTCAGCGCTTACGGACTCCCGTCTGACTAC
>JALZLY010000146.1 GCA_030858465.1 Deinococcota bacterium | reverse complement strand
GGCTGGGCGAGCGCCTCCGCCGCGAGGAGGGGGGCTGGCGGCTGAGCCTGCCGGGCGGGCGGGAGCTCGGGCTGCTCGAGCGCAGCCGCCTCACCCTGGCGCGAGGCCTGAGCGGCACGGTCTTCCTGGCCTGCGTCGAGGCCGGAGGGACGGGGCAGCGTGGGTGGGGGGTGCTCGAGAGCTTCGAGCCTGGAGCCGTCTAGAGCCGAACCCTGCTATGCTGAAGCACCTATAGGACAGGGCTCATGATTCCGCCAGGGAATCTTCTATGGATAGGAGCGCTTTCACCCGTCAGCCGCCTGAAGGATGGCTCAGGCATCTTCGTGCTCTTTGTGATGCCGATGGGCCGATCATCTTGCTCGATGACGGCAGTTGGGGCTCAGGCTATCTTCTTCAGGCGCTCGCAGAAGAGGACCGGCCTCTTATCCGGCTCGAGCTGGATGCCGGCGACCGGGACGACCCGGTGAGCCAGGGCAACAAACTGGCCGACGCGGTCACGAGGGCGCTGGGAAGTCCGCTCTTCGGCTACGGGATGCCCTATGGTTACGGCCTCAACGTTCTCGCTGCGCACCAGAGCCTGCTGGAACCTTTCAGCTTTGCGCTCGCTGGTGCGGAACACGGGCTGGACTTCGCCCGGAAGCTGTTGAGCCTACACCGGGGGCAGAGCCGGGTGATCGTGCAGTTCGGTGTGCCCCATCCCGCCTTTGTCCTGCCGGAGACGGCGCGCCTTCTGGGCCCCGACCGGCTCAGGCTTGGCCTGGAGGAGGCGCTGCTTTTGGCAGGGGACGGGTTGCCCCGGGCGCTCGTGGCCGCCTTGCTGAAATCGAGCAACGGCGCGCTTGAACCCTTTCTGCTGGAGCTGGCTAAAGCGCGCGGCGTCCCTTCGCCGCCGCAGCCTTCAGCTGCCGGCTTCTGCCCTACTCCCGCGGCGGGCGAACCTTTAGAGCCCGTCACCCTACTGCGGATCCTGCTCGAGCAAGGACGTTTTATGAGAGCTTTGGAGCTCGCCGCCGAGCAGTCCCCGGAGAACGTCGCGACCGTGCTCGAGCACGGCAAGAACCACTTCTGGTCACGAGGGGACCACGCCAGGATGCACCGCCTTCTGTCGCGCTTGCCTGAAGGCCCGGTCCACAGCGAAACCGTGCTCCTCTGGCGGCTCGCCTCGGCGCTCGAGCCACGCCCACCCGACCTTGGCCGAGGCCGTCAAGGAGGCGGCGCTAGCGGTTGAGGGCAGAGCCATTCACGTCTAAAGGACTCCCTTACGGAGTTTATGGCTTAGCAGACATGGCTGAAGTATCGACGTCTGGGGTGAAGTTTTAGAGTGTATCGCCCCAACTGAGGCGCCGGGCCGCTCTAAACGAGGCGCCGTCACGTTTTGATAGGAGCCGCTCCTCTGCCGCACCATCCTCTACGCACAGCTTGAGACTAACGAGGCCACGGCGCGCCCTCGGAGGGGCAAGAACCCGCGCCTCCGGCGACACCCCGGCTCGACGCGAGGCGGCGATATAGCTGTACTTCTCGTCCTCCCACGGCACCTCCGCTCCCTTGGCCTGACGATGCAGCCTCGAGCGAGCGACGCGGCGGGAGAAGTGGCACCAATCCGGCGACGCCAAGGGGCAGGTGACGGCGTGGGGGCAGGGGGCGAGCAGATGCGCGCCCGCCGTTACCAGCCGGGCGCGGACGCTTAAGATACGCGTCCAGCCGGCGGGCGTACCGGGTTCGACGATCACCAGCGTGTCGGCGGTTAGCGACCACAGCCGGTCGACCAGCCGCTCGCGCGCCTCCGGCACAAGCTCGCCCAGCACGTAGGCTAAGGTCACGAGGTCGCGCGGCGCCAGTTCGGGCAACTCCTGGGCGACGTCGCCTGCCCGCCACTCGACCCGCGCCAGCGGCGCTCGTGCCGTCAGCCTCTCTCCCCAAGCGCGAATGGCCGAGCTTCCCTCTACGAGTACCGCCTCCTCGAGGCTCGGCCAGCGTCCGGCGGCCGCCCAGAGCGCCGTGCCGGGGCCAGCGCCGACATCCAGTACGGTACGAGGCGCAAAATCAGGCCGCACCTGCGCCACCGCATCCAGGCTGGCACGGACCGCGGCGTAAGTGGCGGGCAGACGGGTGGCGAGATAGGCGCGCGCCGCCATGTCGTCAGGGAGATGAAACCGCCCGTCTTGCACCTCCGCCCGGTAACGCTGCGACAGCGTCGCCGCTGCTCGCGTGAGGTCGGCCAAGGTTACACTGTTTAGCGCAGCATCTACAGCTTGACGAAGGGGCGGCGGCAACTCCACGATGGAAGCGTAACACGCCTTGAACCCGCGGACAGCTTGCGCAAAAACATGGCTTTGGACCAACTCCCAGAACCTGCTTACGCTTTAGGATTGTCCGTTTGCAAGACCAGAACCAAGCACACGGGCAAGCCACTTCTGGTTATCGTCATCTTCAAAAAACTCTATCAGGGCAAGATTGAAACTCACCTTACGCACGAAGGGCAGAAACACTAGGATAGGAAGATGAATCGAGAACTGCTAGAGGTTTACAGTGACTATACCCGTTTCACAGGGCACCTTCTCATCAGCTCGTTCAGCTACACCACAGCGACAGGATTGTCAGGGATGCTGGAGGGGTCGATAAGCGCCTACACAAAAGTTCTTGTGAAGTTCTCATGACCAAGGCCGCATGCTGGCGAGAGATAAGAAGGACAACTTTTACAATTTCTTTTGCATGGGTGCTTACTTCTTGGCATTTTCCTGTTGGGAGCTTGCACCCGTCACGCTGCCAATGTAGATGTTTTTGTCACCAACACCCATCACGAATCCGTTCACGTTACCGTTGAGAAAAATGGAGAGCAGGTCGCTACGTACACCGTTCTGCCGAATACCTCTGACACCGAGCACTTTGGCGATTACCCTGGTACTCACGTCGCCGTCACTGCTGGCATAAGCAATCAACCCGAAGTCACACACGTGAGCTTCACGATTCAGGGGTGGTATCCAATAGCGTACTTAATCTATATTGACGCCACTCCAGATGGCTTGAGCATGCGGTGCTACACCAACCTTATGGACAGCTCTTTCTGTCAAGCTCATGAGCAAGGACCATGAATAGCAGAGCACAAGTGCTGGATACGCAAGGTGATAAGCAACTTGCCGTGGGGCTCGAGGGTAGCCTTCGTTATCAACACCTTGCGATTGCTAAGGGCTTCAGAAGAGGCTTTTGGAGATCTCTGGGCGACCCTGATCCATTCTGATTGGGCGGGGGTTCGATTGAACTCAGCGCTTGGTGGGTTCCCTTTACAGGCGTTTAACGGTCTTTCCGGCTAGGCATTAAACTCGAGCAGAGGAGGTGCGTCCTTGTCCAGAGAAATAGCGGAACTCACCCAAAGCCTTGCTCGGCAACTGAGCACCCGTGCCCCTGAAGCCGACCGTAAAGGTGCATTGCCGCCTGAAGACGTGCGGGTGCTCAGGGAGGCGGGCTATTTCAGCTTGAGCGTCCCGCAGGAGCGCGTGCCCACGGCGCTCGGCAAGCCGATCGCCAGCTTGGCCAAGGTGCAGCGGCAGCTAGGCGAGCTCGAGGTGGCTGTGGACGCCGCTAAGACCCTGCTCCTGGCGGTGGCGCAAGACTGGTCGCTGGCACCGCGCGAGGCCCTCTTCCCGCGCGTGGTAGCCGCCAAACACTTAGCGACCGAGACAGCGATAGAGGTGACCGAAAGGGCTCTTAGAATCGCCGGGGGCGCCAGCGTGACGCGCTCTTTGCCGCTCGAGCGCTACTTCCGCGACGCTCGCGCCGGGCTCATGCACCCGCCCTCGGGCGACGCGGCCTTGGAGTTCGTCGGCCGTCACGTTCTGGGGGCGGCCGGCAAGGCCAGGAGGGCTGAGCCCGGCTTTCGGCTCCTGCAAAGTTTGGGCTCACCGGCATTAGGCTGACGTGAACGAGACAGACGACCACCTGGACCTGATCGAACTTGCCGGCGAAGGCGCCGGTGCTAGCGCCCCATGTCTGTCTCGGTCGGCAAGAGGTCGCAGTACATGAAGCGCCCATCGCGCAAGACATGCTCGCCGCGGCGGTGGGCGATGTTCCTCTGCAAGAGGGGGCCACTGTAGACGAAGGAGTGGAACTCGCCGTTCTCGCCGCAGGGGTCCACGCCTACGGGCAGGTCGGCCAAGAAGGGTTCGCCGTAGTCGCGTCCGGCGAAGCTGCCGGCCAGGGTCTGGGTGTCCACGCAGGTGATGACGGCTCTAAAGCCTTGGCCGGTGAAGTTCCGGGCGAGCGCCAGGCTGTCCTGGCCCCAGAGGGGAAAGACCGCTCTCATGCCCAGGTTTGCAAGCAGGCTTTCGCGGTAGTGGCGGATATCCTCGAGAAAGAGGTCGCCGAAGACGGCGGCCTGAACGTCCCTGTTTCGCCACTCCTCGAGCGCCGCCAGCATCCTGGTCTCGTAGTTGCTGTTGCTGGGGTGGGCGGTGATGGCTACCTGCTCGAGCGGCAGCCCCAGCGCCTCGGCCTGTCTCTCCAGCAGGGAACGCCTGACGCCGTGCATGCTGATCCGGCCGTAGGGTTCGGTGACGGTCGTGAGCAGCGCGGCGACCTCGTAACGCCCCTCGCTCAAGATCGCCTGGAGCGCCATCATGCTGTCCTTGCCGCCGCTCCAGGACACGAGGACGCGCTCTTTCAAGGCGCGAGTTCCCGTGTCACGCCGTCCAGACCCAAGATGAAGCCGGCGCCGTAGGCGCGTGACGGCGTTTGGAAACCGGGTTTCACGTCTCCGGCCAGGACCTTTTCGAGGATTAAGAGCGCCGTCCCTACTGTCATGCTGTAGCCTTCGGGACCGCTGAGGCGGGCCGCCACCCGCTCGCCCCGGCCGTCCTTCACCTCGCCCCAGAGGAGACTCTTGCCCCGGCGGCGCTCCTCCTCGCTGGGACCGGGCGGCTGCCTCTGGATGCGCCCCCTGAGAAAGCGCTGGACGAGCGAACTGCCCAGGAGCCGGCCTGCGTAGCGGCTCGCCCTGAGGGCGAGCGGCGCCCGGCGGGGCAGTGCGGTATAGACCTCGATGGTGGGGATGCCCGTGCTGTGGTAGGCCGTGGTCACGTAGTACCCGCACTAGCGGGGGCCTAGTGGCCCTACACTGTCGCCCCAGGGGATGGTCACGGCCGTCGTCGGGCCGCGGCCGAAGTCGATCTCGCGGACCTTGTAAGCGGCAGGCACGCGCACGATCTTGCCGTTCTCGCGAACAGCGCCGCCCAGGTGCAGGCCCTCCAACATCGTCGTCGCCGTGCCTCGCGACATCCTGCTGCCCACGCCCTGAAAGGCCAGCGCGAGATGGCTGGCCGTGGGCAGCTGTGCCCCCAGGTAAGCCGCCAGGCAGTCCGACGGCACCACGTCGAAGCCCGCGCCCGGCAGGAGCATCACCCCCGCCGCCTCGGCCTCGGCGCCGCGCCGCGCCACCGCTTCGAAGACGGCGATCTCCCCGGTGATATCGAGGTAGTGCGTACCGGTCCTGAGGCAGGCATCCACTATCGGCTTGGAGGTGCGCGAGAAGGGGCCGGCGCAGTGGAGAACCACCGGCACGTCCTCGAGTGCCCTTTCGATCACCCTGGGCTCGTCGAGCGCAAAGGCGCGACAGTCAAGGCCTAGCGCCTCAGCCTGCGCGACGAGCCTCGCCTGGTCGCGCCCGGCCAGAACGGGCTTAAGCCCCCTGGCTACCGCCTCCTTGGCGATCAGTTCGCCCGTGTAGCCGTAAGAACCATAGAGTAAACAAGGCATAGGCCAGTTTACCAAGACCGCCGGGGTCTTCCTGTTTTTGCGGACATGGTCATGACTCTCTCGCCGAGCCTAAGAGGTGCACGCTGACGACCTCGGGCGTTGCGGCGTGCCGGCCACTATCGGCTGGAACAATAAAACAGCCCCTTCTGGAGGG